>NZ_WJSP02000380.1 GCF_009720255.1 Agromyces humi
CGCATCGCCGTCGGCGGTGCGAGCGCGGGCGCCGGCCTCGCCGCCGGGCTCGTGCTCTACGCCCACGACCTCGGCGAGGTCGCGCCCGCATTCCAGCTGCTCGTCTACCCGATGCTCGACGACCGCACCGTGACGCGCACCGACCTCGACACGCGGCACGTGCGGGTGTGGACTCCCGGCAGTAACCGGTTCGCCTGGACGTCGTACCTCGGCCGGGAGCCGGGCGGCGAGGGCGTGTCGCCATACGCCGCCCCGGCTCGCCGCGAAGACCTCTCGGGCCTGCCGCCCGCGTGGATCGGGGTGGGCACGCTCGACCTGTTCCACGATGAGGACGTCCGCTACGCGGAACGGCTCACCGAGGCCGGCGTACCGTGCGAAGTGTTCCTCGTCGAGGGCGCATTCCACGGCTTCGATGCCCTGTTCACCAAGGCCGGCGTGACCGACGAGTTCTGGCGTGAGCAGGCGAGGGCGCTGCGTGCGGGTCTCGCCATCTCCTGAGCGGATGACGCGGGCACGACAATGGCGGGCACCACGATGACGGGCGAGCGGATGACGCGGGCACGACGATGACGGGCATGCACCTGGCGTTCACCGGCGACCTGTGGTTCTGGCGCGGCCCGGCGCCGTGGCACTTCGTGACCGTGCCCGCCGACGAGTGCGACGCGATCGCGGCGATCGCGTCGGCGGTGACGTACGGCTGGGGCATGGTCCCGGCCACCGTGCGCATCGGCGCCAGCGAGTGGGCCACGTCGCTCTGGCCGAAGGACGGCGGTTACATCGTGCCGGTGAAGGCATGGGTGCGCGAGGCGGAGCGCCTCGAGGTGGGCGACGCCGTCGACGTGCGACTGACGATCTAGTCGGGGTTGTCGATGATCTGCTCGAGCACGCGCTCGTAGGCGCCCGGGCCGACGGAGATCGCCCCTTCGTAGGGGTGGTCCATGTCGGCGGTCACGAAGATGACCAGGCCGATGAAAAGCGCGAGGAGTCCCGCCATCAGCAGGTGGAGCCGGGCGCTTCGCACGGCGATGAAGGCGATCAGCACCGCGTTGACGGCGGCGCCCACCCAGATCACGAGCCAGAACAGGGGCGGCAGCGCCAGCGCCGTGGCGTCGATGCGAGCACGACGCGACTCGATGAACGTGTCGAACGTGGCGAGCACCTGGTTGAACTCGGCCTGCTCGTCGCCGGGTTGCGCCTCGATCTGGTGGAGTCGCGCCTCGAACTCGTCGACCTCTCCGTCGCTCGCCTCGGGGAGGCGGCCCACCTCCTGTTGCGGGAAGTCGATCTCGATCACCGCGTGCATGTAGTCGTCGAGCGACTGCCGCATGGGCTCCCCATACTCAGCGGGCAGTCCCTGCGTGGCGCGGTAGAGGGCCCCGACGTCGCCGGCCTCCTCGATCGTGGCCTGGCGGGTGTAGGCGAAGTTCTCGTACACCGAGACGGCGACGAGCGCGAGCAGGATGCCGAAGAACACCCCGAAGGTGCCGATCACGTGGGCGAGCGCGCGGTCCCACTCCTTCGTGTCGTCGACGAACCGGTGCACGACCGGGCGGAGGCCCACGACGATGAGGCACGACACGAGCACGAACCCACCGACGAACAGGGGCAGCGTGATCCACACGTTGCTGCCGTAGAACCAGTTCAACATCGGCGCCCCTCCCCCCGAGGTGCGGAACTGCGGGATCACGGACGAGGTCGCCCGATCGTCGTTCAGCCTAGGGATTCGGCGCGCGTTGCGCATCGAATCGAACGCGATCAGCGGATGCCGCGCGCGGCCGTTCGACCTACGATGACCCCATGGCCGAGCCGAAGCCAGTGCACGTGGTGACCGGCGCCGCCGGCGGGATCGGCCGGCGGATCGCCGAGGTGCTCGCCGACGAGGGCGCCGCCGTAGTCGTCGTCGACGTGCGTCCGGCGGAGTGGCTGGACCCGGCGGCCGGCGCCTCCGTCGTGGGCGACGCGGGCGATCCCGAGGTGCTGGAGCAGGCGCTCGAGCGCGCGCGGTCGTTCGGCGAGCTGCGCGGCTGGGTGAACAACGCCGCGGTCTTCCACGACGCGTGGCTGCACGAGGCCGGCGGCGAGGCGACGCTCGACCTGGTCGCGCGCAACCTCCGGCCGGTGCTGACCGGCGCCGCCGCGGCGGTCGGCGAGTTCCTGCGCACCGGCGTGGCAGGCGCGATCGTGAACGTGTCGTCGCACCAGGCGCAGCGTGCGGTGCGCGGGGCGCTGCCGTATGCCACGTCGAAGGCGGCGATCGAGGGCCTGACCCGGGCGATCGCGGTGGACTACGGCGCGCACGGGATCCGCTGCAACGGCGTGGCCCTCGGCTCGATCGTGACCGAGCGCTACACCGCCCACCTCGACGAGCTGTCGCTCACGAGCCGCGCGGCGTTCGAGGCGCAGGTGCGCCGGCTCCATCCGCTCGGCCGGCCGGGCGAGCCCGCCGACGTGGCGCGCGTGGTCGCGTTCCTGCTGTCGGATGCCGCGGGATTCGTCTCGGGGGCGGTGATCCCGGTCGACGGGGGCCGCGCGGCGCGCGGCGCCGACCCCGAGGAGCGCTGACCTCCCCGCGGCGGCGGCACGCGGCATCCGCTGCTCGGATCGCCCTGGCGCCGGATCAGGACGCGCCGGTCTCGCGCAGGTGCACCCGCTCGCCCTGGCGACTGAGCAGGTTGATGATCTCGGCAGGCTCGGTCGAGGCGCTCGCATGCCCGTGCGGCACGCGCGTGTCGAACTCGGCGGCCTCGCCCGCCTCGAGCACGATCTCGTCGTCGCCGAGGGCGAGCCGCACGCGGCCGCTGAGCACGTAGATCCAGTCGTAGCCCTCGTGGGCGCGCTGCGCGATGGGTTCGTCGGGCGGATGTCCCGGCAGCACCATCTTGAAGGCGTGCACATCGGGGTTGTCGCGGGTGAGCGGGATGATCGCCCGGCCGCCGCGGTAGAAGGGCTTGGGATGCACGCGCGGGTCGGCGATCTGCGGGGCGCCGACGAGGTCGTCGAGGCTCGCCTGGTAGACGGCGGCCAGCCGGATCAGCAGGTCGAGGGTCGGCTTGCGGCCGCCCGACTCCAGGCGCGACAGGGTGCTGACCGAGATGCCGGTGTGCTCCGAGAGCTCGGCCAGGGTGAGTCCGCGCCTGGCGCGGAGCGCACGCAGCCGTGGCGCGACGCCGTCGAGCACGCCGTCGAGGTCGTCGGGCATGTCCACCTCCCTTTTTGCCGTTCCGGCAAATCACGTTGCCAGGTCCGCCCGCACTCCGCAGCATGGGAGACATGCAGAACTCGTGGGATGTCCTCATCGTCGGCGGCGGCAGCGCGGGTCTCAGCGCCGCCCTCATGCTCGGGCGCGCACGTCGCCGTGTCCTCGTGCTCGACGCAGGCGCCCCGCGCAACGGTGTCGCCGCCCACATGCACGGCGTGCTCGGCCGCGACGGCTGGTCTCCGCCCGACCTGCTCGCCGCGGAGACCAGCCGTC
>NZ_WJSP02000381.1 GCF_009720255.1 Agromyces humi
GCTCGACTCGAGCGTGTACCCCTCCTCGGCCGCGTCGGCCCCCGCCGGCGCCTCGCCGTCGGCGACCACGAACGCGAGGTCGGATGCCGCGGGCTCGCCGCCCACGACGGGCAGCGCGTAGCCCGTGGCGGCGCGCACCTGTCCGGCGAACGTCTCGGCGACGGCGGCGGCCCCGTCGCCGGCGGCGACGATCCGTGTGCCGTCGGTGAGCCGGAACGGCGGCCCGTCGGGCGTCTCGAACGTGGTGGGGGCGGGGACGATGCCGGTCACGGCGTCTCCGTTCTCGTCGGCGGTGCAGGCGGTGAGCGTGGTCGAGAGGAGCGCGAGACCGGTCAGGGCGGCCGCCACGGCCACGCCAGCGCGGAAGGTGCGTCGGTGCATGCGTCCCCTGGTCGGTCCGGTCCGCCGAATAAGGCAGGACTCCTTACAAACACGGTCGCGTCCATCCTGCCACGCGGCGACGCCGTGTGACAGTCCTGGGCGACCCCGAAACGGCCGCTCGCGGCATCCGTTGCTATGCTTGCCAGCGTCGCGACTGGCGTTGAGATGGGTACCCATCGGGGAGCGACTGGCACGGACCGACCGCTCGCCTGGGCCGGTGCGCCTGCTGCCGCGCGAGTCGCGCTCGCAGCAGCACCCCTTCAGGTCCGCATGTCATAAGGAGCCAGTCTTGGCCGAATCCGTCTTCAATGCCCCCCTGTCCGAGGTCGACCCCGAGATCGCCGAAGTTCTCGAGCTCGAACTCGGTCGCCAGCGCGACTACCTCGAGATGATCGCGAGCGAGAACTTCGTGCCCGTCTCGGTGCTGCAGTCCCAGGGCTCGGTGCTCACGAACAAGTACGCCGAGGGCTACCCCGGCCGTCGCTACTACGGCGGCTGCGAGTACGTCGACATCGCCGAGTCGCTCGCCATCGAGCGCGCGAAGAGCCTGTTCGGCGCCGAGTACGCGAACGTCCAGCCGCACTCGGGCGCCACGGCCAACGCCGCGGTGCTCAGCGCCATCGCCACGCCCGGCGACACCATCCTCGGCCTCGAGCTCGCGCACGGCGGCCACCTCACCCACGGCATGAAGCTCAACTTCTCGGGCAAGCTCTACAACGCCGTGTCGTATGGAGTGAACCCCGAGACGTTCCTCGTCGACATGGACGTGGTGCGCGACAAGGCCCTCGAGCACAAGCCGCAGGTCATCATCGCCGGCTGGTCGGCGTACCCCCGCCACCTCGACTTCGCGGCGTTCCGCGCGATCGCCGACGAGGTCGGCGCGAAGCTCTGGGTCGACATGGCGCACTTCGCGGGTCTCGTGGCCGCGGGCCTGCACCCGAGCCCCGTGCCGCACGCCGACGTCGTGTCGTCGACGGTGCACAAGACGATCGGCGGCCCCCGCTCGGGCTTCATCGTCTCGCGCGACACCGAGCTCGCGAAGAAGCTCAACTCCAACGTGTTCCCGGGCCAGCAGGGCGGCCCGCTCATGCACGTGATCGCAGCGAAGGCCACGGCGTTCAAGATCGCGGCATCCGAGGAGTTCAAGGACCGCCAGGCCCGCACGATCCGCGGCGCGCAGATCCTCGCCGACCGCCTCACGGCCGACGACTCGCGTGCTGCCGGCGTCGACGTGCTCACGGGCGGCACCGACGTGCACCTCGTGCTCGCCGACCTCCGCAACTCGAAGATCGACGGCCAGCAGGCCGAGGACCTGCTGCACGACGCGCTCATCACGGTGAACCGCAACGCGGTGCCGTTCGACCCGCGTCCGCCGATGGTCACCTCGGGCCTGCGCATCGGCACGCCGGCACTCGCCACCCGCGGCTTCGGCGACGCCGAGTTCACCGAGGTCGCCGACATCATCGCGCTCGCGCTGCAGGGCGAGGCGGATGTCGCGGCGCTGCGCTCGCGGGTCGAGGCCCTCACGGCGGCGTTCCCCCTGTACCCGGGTCTTCAGCAGTAGGGAGCGGCATGACGGCCATCACCCTCGACGGCGTCGCCACGGCGTCCGCCGTCAAGTCCGAGCTCGCGTCGCGCATCGCGCTGCTGCGGGCGCACGGGGTCGTGCCCGGCCTCGGCACGCTTCTCGTGGGCGACGACCCCGGTTCGCGTGCCTACGTGGCGGGAAAGCACCGCGACTGCGCCGAGGTCGGGATCGAGTCGATCCGCATCGACCTTCCGGCCTCGGCGACGACGCACGACGTGCGGGCGGCGATCCACGACCTCAACTCGACGCGCGCGGTCACCGGCTACATCGTGCAGCTGCCGCTGCCCGCGGGCCACGACGAGAACGCGATGCTCGAGCTGATCGATCCCGACAAGGACGCCGACGGCCTGCACCCGACGAACCTCGGACGGCTCGTGCTGGGCATCGAGGGCGAGCTGCACTCGCCGCTCCCGTGCACGCCGGCGGGCATCGTCGAGATGCTCCGCCGCTACGACGTGCCGATCCGTGGGCGGCATGTCACGGTCATCGGGCGCGGCCTCACCGTGGGCCGCCCGCTCGGGCTGCTCTTCACCCGCAAGGGCCTCGACGCGACGGTCACGCTGACCCATTCGCGCACCGAGGACCTCGCGGCCGAGGTGCGCCGGGCCGACATCGTGGTGGCGGCCGTGGGCGTGCCGCACCTGGTGAAGCCCGAGTGGATCAAGCCGGGCGCCGCGGTGCTCGACGTGGGCATCACGCGCGTGCAGGACGAGGAGACCGGCAAGGGACGGCTCACGGGCGATGTCGACCCTGCGGTCGCCGAGGTCGCCGGGCACCTCTCGCCGAACCCCGGTGGCGTCGGTCCGATGACCCGCGCCATGCTCCTCGCGAACGTGGTGAAGGCCGCCGAGCAGCGCCTGCGCCGGTAACGCGGGCGACGAGCCAGAGCGAGAACGAACGCGAGCGGATGCCGCGGGCCGGGTGCCCGCGGCATCCGCTCGTTCGACCTCGAACGCGATCCGAGCGGACTCGGCACCGCCCGTCGACCTGACCGTCGCCCGGCGTTCACCGCTCGTGCACCGCGCGGACGCCGCGGCTGCATAGGTTCGCGCCATGACCCACGCCGAGCTCCTCGTCACGCCCGGCCGGGTGGCGCGAGCGGAGGGGGCCGACCGCGCCATCCGACCCGACGTGGTCGAGGGTGCGGCGGATGCCCCGACCGCCCTCGCGACGGCCGTCATCCCCGCCCGTGGCGGATCGCAGGGCCTCCCGGGCAAGAACCTCGCCCGGGTGGGCGGGATCCCGCTCGTGGCCAGGGCGGTGATGGCCGCGCTCGCCGCGGAGCGGATCGGACGCGTCGTCGTCTCGACCGACGACGACGAGATCGCCGAGGCGGCGCGCGGCGCCGGCGCCGAGATCGTCACGCGTCCACGGTCGTCACGCCCACCACGGCTTGCCTGGTCTGCATGGGGGACGTCGATCCGGACAAGGCGCGTCTCGAGGCGCTCAGCGACGAGGAACGACAAAGCCTTATCCGTCAGGGTTACGCCCCAGAGCT
>NZ_WJSP02000382.1 GCF_009720255.1 Agromyces humi
CACCGCGCTCGACGAGATCGCGTTCGCGCACGGCGTGCAGCCCGCGACCATCGCGCTGGCGTGGCTGCTGGCCAAGCCCACCGTGGCGGCGCCGGTGGTCAGCGCGACGAAGCCCGACCAGGTCGAGGCGCTCATGGCCGCGGCATCCGTGGAACTGCACCGTTCCGAGCTCGTCGAGCTCGATCGCGCGTCGGCGTAGCGCGGCACGACCGCCCGGGGCCGTCGGTCGAGGTGGCCGCCGCGCCCGCCGACGCATCCGACCGCACGGTGTCCGGGTGCCATAGGCTGGACGGGATGAACGGCGCTGTCGACCTCCCACTCGGCCAGGCCGAACTCTCCTTCACGGCCGCAGGCGACGCGCGAGTTCGGCGTAGCGTGCTCCCGTCGGGGGTTCGGGTGCTCAGCGAACAGGTGCCGGGCAGCCGCAGCGTCACCATCGGCTTCTGGGTGGCGGTGGGCTCGCGAGACGAGCAGCAGGCGGATGCCGCGCACCCGGCCACCTACGGGTCGACGCACTTCCTCGAGCACCTGCTCTTCAAGGGCACCACGAGCCGCACGGCCCTCGACATCGCGATCTCCTTCGATGCCGTCGGCGGCGAGCACAACGCCCTCACGGCGAAGGAGTACACCTGCTACTACGCCAAGGTGCAGGACCGCGACCTGCCGATGGCGCTACAGGTGCTGGCCGACATGTTCACGTCGTCCCTGCTCGATCCGGTCGAGTTCGACAACGAGCGCGGCGTCATCCTCGAGGAGCTCTCGATGGCGGGCGACGATCCGGGTGATGTCGCGAACGAGCGCTTCTTCGAGGCCGTGCTCGGGGAGCATCCGCTCGGCCGCCCCATCGGCGGCAGCCCTGAGACCATCCGCGCGGCGGCGCGCGAGGCGGTCTGGGAGCACTACCGGGCGAACTACCGCCCGCAAGACCTGGTCGTCACCGTGGCCGGCGCCGTCGACCACGACGCGCTCGTCGCCGAGCTGCAGGCCGCGCTGACACGACACGGCTGGGACCTCACCGCCGAAGGCGCACCGGTGGAGCGGCGGAGCATCGCGCCCGCGGTGCTCGCGCCAGGAACCGCGCTCACGGTCGTGCCCCGGCCCACCGAGCAGGTCAACCTGCTCCTCGGGGTGCCCGGGCTCGTCGCGACCGACGAGCGCCGCTCGACCATGAGCGTGCTCAACGCGATCTTCGGGTCCGGCATGTCGTCGCGCCTGTTCCAGCAGGTGCGCGAGCGCCGAGGCCTCGCGTACGCCGTGTACTCGTTCGCGCCGGGATACTCCGACGCCGGCCTCTTCGGCATGTACGCCGGCTGCGCGCCGGCGAAGGCCGGCACCGTCGCCGCGCTGATGCGCACCGAGCTCGAGCGGGTGGCCGAGCACGGCGTCACGGCCGACGAACTCCGACGTGCCGCCGGTCAGCTGAGCGGCGCGTCGGCGCTCGCGCTCGAGGACTCGGACACCCGGATGTCGCGGCTCGGCCGAGCCGAGCTGACACTCGGCGAGTTCATCGACCTCGACGAGGCGCTGCGGCGCATCGCCCTCGTCACCGCCGACGACGTGCAGGAGCTCGCCGCCGACCTCGCCGCCCGGCCGTTCTCGCTGGTGGCCGTCGGCGCGGCCGACGAGTCGGCGTTCCGCGGCACCGTCGACGACCTCGCGCCCAGCTCCGACGTCGCCTGACGTCCCGATCCCTCCAGACCAGCACCGACGAAAGCGGAACAGTGCCCCACCATCTCTACCTCGTCCGCCACGGCGAGCAGCTCGACGCCGAGCACGGCATGCCCGACGGTCCGCTCTCCCCTCGCGGGCGACGACAGGCGCAACTGCTCGGCGAGCGGCTCGGCGGCGTGCCGTTCGACAGCGCATGGCACTCGCCGCTGCAGCGCGCCACCGAGACGGCCGAGATCATCGCGGCGAAGATGCCTGCGCTGAAGCCCGAGCCCTCGGCGCTGCTGTTCGACTGCATCCCGTCGGGCCCCGCGCCCGAGACGCCCAAGGTGTACGAGCCGTTCTTCGGCTCGGTGACCGAGGCGGAGATCGAGGCGGGCAGCGCCCAGATGGCGGATGCCGGTGCGGAGTTCCTCCGCTCGCACCGCGAGGACCGGCATGATCTCCTCATCACGCACAACTTCGTGATCGCCTGGCTCGTGCGCGAGGCGCTCGGTGCACCCGAGTGGCGGTGGCTGTCGATCCACCAGGCGAACTGCGGGCTCACCGTGCTCACGCAGAAGTCGGGTCGCCCGTGGAGCCTCCTGGTGCACAACGACCTCGCCCACCTGCCGTTCGAGCTGCGCACCGGGCTCCCCGAGCCGTACGCGCTCTGAGCGCGCGTCAGCCGACGCGCTTGCCGTACCAGTGCGTCGCGTTCGGGTTGGCGTTGTACGGCTCGACCTCGGCGTAGCCGCTCGACCGGTACAGGCCCCCCGCCGCCTCGAGGCTCGCGTTCGTGTCGAGCACCAGTTCACGCGCACCGAACGCCGACGCTCGGCGCTCGAGCTCGCCGAGGAGACGCCGGCCCGCTCCGCGTCCGCGCGCTTCGGGCGCGAGCCACAGGTGCTTCACCTCGAAGCGGGGCTCGACCGATCCCGGGCGCGAGTCGATGCGCCGCACGCCGCCGCATCCGATCACCGCGCCCTGCTCGTCCTCCACGACGAGGAACTCGCCGGCGGGCGGGGTGAACTGCTCGGCGACCGGGTAGGTCGGACGGTACTCGCCCTGCTCGGCGGGGAAGCCCGCGGCGCGCTCCGTGAAGTAGGCATCCAGCTGGGCGAGCGCCTCGGCGCCCGTGACATCGACCGCTCGGAACCGCATGCCGTCCAGCCTAGACGCGGCTCGACGCGACCCCCGTCGCCAGGCGATTGGTAGGGTGAAGCGGTGACGATACGGGTCGCCGTGGCCGGAGCCACGGGCAAGATGGGGCGTCTGGCGATCGAGCTGATCGAGGCATCCGACGACCTCGAACTGCACGCCGCGCTCGATTCGCGGTCGAACCTCGACGAGATGCTCGGCGCCGACGTGGCGCTCGACGTCACGCACCCCGCCGCCAGCGCGGCGATCGTCGAGTTCGCGACCGGCGCCGGCATCCCCATCGTGGTCGGCACGTCGGGCTGGTCGAGCGACCGCATCGCCGAGATCGCCCGGTTCGTACGCGGCCACGACGACGCGGGCGCCGTGCTCTTCATCCCGAACTTCTCCATCGGCAGTGTCCTCGGCACCGCCTTCTCCGCCCTCGCCGCCCGCTTCTTCGACTCGATCGAGATCGTCGACTCCCACCCCGGAGCCCACAACCCCGACGTCGCAGCCCGCGTCGTCCCCATCCTCCCCAACCTGATCGGAGCCTGACCCATGACCGCCGCTGTCCCCACCCTCACCCGCCGCATCACCAAGCCG
>NZ_WJSP02000383.1 GCF_009720255.1 Agromyces humi
AGGCCGCCGGCCATCCCGACCGTGCGGGACGCGGCATCCGCCGACCGCGACCGCACCGCATCTCCGAAGCGCGCCGACGCGGTGGCGGCGAAGACGTCGTCGGACTGCTGGCGCTCCCCCGACGTGAGCGTGACCGTCTCGGTCATGAGGTCTCCTCCCTGGCGGCGGGCGTGAGCGCGGGCCCCGGCGTGCGCGACCGGGCACGGCCGCCCGCCCCGAGGATGCGGGGGTCGAGCAGCGGGTACACGAGGTCGACGAGCAGGTTCGCGATGACGAACGCCGCCGCCGCGAAGAGCACGATCCCCTGCACGACGGGCACGTCCTGCTGCTGCACGGCGCCCGCGGTCACCCGGCCGAGCCCGGGCCTGGAGAAGACCGTCTCGGTCACGAGGGTGCCCGAGAGGAGCTGGCCGACGATCAAGCCGGTGATGGTGAGCGCGGGCAGCGCGGCGTTCTTCAACGCATGCCCGAGATGCACGCGGGCGCGATCGGCGCCCTTCGCCCACGCCGTGTCGACATAGGGCTCCGACAGGGTCGTCGCGAGGCTCTTCGACAGCAGCTGGGCGATCATCGCCCCGGTCGGCAACGCGAGCGCGATGGCCGGCAGCACGATCGACGCCGGTCCCCGATCGCCGACGGCCGGGAGGATCGGCAGGGTGAAGGAGAACCACTGGATGAGCATCAGTCCGAACCAGAACGCCGGGATCGCGACGCCGAGCGGGGGCAGGCCGAGCAGCACGTTCGCGAGCCAGCCGCGGCGGGTGTAGTTCGCGAGGATCGCGAGACCGGCCCCGAACCCGACGGCGAGCACGAGCGCGGCCGAGGCGATCGCCGCCGTGGGCGGGATGGCCTCGCCGATGACCTCGGTGACGGGCCGTCCGCTCACGAGCGAGCGTCCGAGGTCGCCGTGCAGCGCGGCGGCGAGCTGGTCGAGGTACTGCACGACGAGGGGGCGGTCGAGGCCGTATTGCGCGCGCAGTGCGTCGAGCTGCTCCGGGCTGATGTCGTTCGCGTCGGCTCCGGCCAGCAATGACACCGGGTCGCCGGGCAGCGCGTAGAGCACGAGGAACGCCACGGTGTACGCGGCCCAGAGCACCCCCACCGCCTGCAGGAGCCGGATGCCGAGATACCTCACCATCGTGGGGCCCCTCCATCCGCCACGTCCGGCGCGTCCTGCGCCCGTGATCTCTCCGGGTCCCATCCGAGTTCGGGTGCGATGCGCGTCGCGACGTCGTCGAGGATCTGGAGGTAGTCATCACCCGAGAACTCGTACGGCAGCTCGACCCGCAGGTCGGTGATCCGCGCCACCACCGGGTCTGCGGCGAGCTGCTCGAGGATCTCATCGGCGCTGCCCACGAGGTCGCGGGCGAACAGGGTGCGCCGCTCGCCGTGCGGCTGCAGGGTGCGCTCGATGCGGCTCGCGCGATACTCCTCGTACCGCGAGCGCGTGCGTCGGTCGGCGCCGTCGGTGGGGACGATCACCCGCCCGAGCGCGACGCGCGGCGCGCCCCGGCCCCGGTACGACTCCCGGTAGCGGTCGAGCACCGCCAGCTGGGCGGTCGCGAAGTCATCGGTCGTCTCACCCGAGACGATGTTGCCCGTGAGCAGGCCGAGGCCCCGGCTCGCGGCCCACTCGGCGGAGTGGCGGGACCCCGCGCCGTACCAGATGCGGTCGCGGAGGCCGGGGCTGTGCGGCTGGAGCCGTGGACGCTGGATGTTGCCGGGCGAGTGGATGACCGTCGTCTCGTCGCCGAGGAATCCGCCGTCGAGGTTGTCGAGGAGCCGTTCGATGCGGCCGTGCGAGAAGTCCTGCCCGGTCCAGTCGCCGTCGAAGACGCGCGCGCCGATGAGCTCCACGTGCGGCGGCCGGCCCGCGCTGAGTCCCACCTGCAGTCGTCCGCCCGAGAGCACATCCGCCGTGGAGAGGTCCTCGGCGAGGCGGAACGGGCTCTCGTACCCGATCGGGATCACCCCGGTGCCGAGCTGGATCCGGGACGTGCGCTGGGAGGCGGCGGCGAGGAACACCGCCGCCGACGAGACCCCGTGCTCGAGGTGCCGCTGCCGCACCCAGGCGCCGTCGAACCCGAGTCCCTCGCCCGCCTCGAACAGGCGCAACGTCTCCTCGAGGCCCAGCTCGGGGTAGGCGTCGTCGTAGTTGCCGGGCGTGAGGAAGGCGAGGGTCGCCAGGGGTCGCCGAGTGGTCGGTGCGGATGCGCCCACGGACGCGGGTTCGGTGAGCTCGGTGGTCGACGTCACGGGGTCTCCCTCTTCGTGTGGTGGTTCCTGTGCGGTCGGCACCACTGTTTCCCCGGCTCGGAGCGCGCCGCAAACGTCGTCACGCCGCGTGACGCAGCGTGAAGCGATGTGGCGATTGCGACGGCGGATGACGCGCCGAATCGGTCGCCGGAAGGCGCCGGATGAAGGGATGTTGCGATCGGCGGCGCCGGATGACACGCGCCGTTGCGCCGCCGGCGTGCGCCGCCGAGAGTGGCCGCTATGACACGACGAACCACCATCGCCCTCGCCCTCGACGGCGCAGGCTGGCACCCGGCCGCATGGCGCGACCCGTCGGCGCGGCCGGCCGAGCTGTTCACCCCCGGGTACTGGATCGACCTCGCCCGCACGGCCGAGCGCGCCGGCGTCGACTTCCTCACCATCGAGGACGCGCTGGGCCTGCAGTCCTCCTCGTTCTGGGGCGTCGACGATCGCACCGACCAGGTGCGCGGCCGGCTGGACGCCCTGCTCATCGCGTCGCTCATCGCGCCGGCGACGAGCCGCATCGGGCTGGTGCCGACGGTGACCACGACCCACACCGAGCCGTTCCACGTCGCGACCGGCCTGCAGACGCTCGACTTCGCGAGCCGCGGCCGGGCCGGCTGGCGCGTGCAGGTGTCGGGAGCGGCGCACGAGGCCCGCCACTTCGGCCGGCGCGACCTCGCCCCGCTGGACTACGCCGCCGTGCGCCGCGGCGACTCCGAGGTCGTGCGCGACCTCTTCGACGAGGCGCGCGACGTCGTCGAGGTGGTGCGCCGGCTCTGGGACAGCTGGGAGGACGACGCGATCATCCGGGATGCCGCCACGGCGCGCTTCGTCGACCGCGACAAGCTGCACTACGCCGACTTCGAAGGCGAGCGGTTCTCGGTCAAGGGCCCCTCGATCACCCCGCGGTCCCCGCAGGGCCAGCCGCTCGTCACCGCGCTCGCGCACCAGACGATCCCCTATGAGCTCGCCGCCACGAGCGCCGACCTCGTCTTCGTCACGCCGCACGACGACGTGCAGGCCGCGTCGATCCTCGGCGAGGTGCGCGACGCCGAGTCCCGCGTCGGACGCGAGGGCCGGCCGTTGTCGGTGCTCGCCGACGTCGTCGTGCTGCTCGAGGCGACGCCCT
>NZ_WJSP02000384.1 GCF_009720255.1 Agromyces humi
CACCTGCGCGACCGCGTCGTGGTGTGCGGTCACGATGATCTCCTGCGTCGCGGCATCTGCCACGCCCCAGAGCACGCTCGCCGACTTCGGCACCGAGAAGGTGAAGTCGAACCCGGCCACGGCGCGCCGCGGCTCTCGGGGGTGGTCCGACTCAGCGCGACCGACGGGTTCAGCGGGTTCATCGCCGCGCACGCGATCGTCGCGGTGCGCCGCGCGCATCCCGACGTCTCGCTCGAGGTCGTCGCGGCCACCCGACGCGCGGCGCAGCAGCGGGTGGGCGTCGACCTCGAGGTGGTCGTGGGTCGCCCCCACGTGCACCGCGCCGAGGCGATCCACCTCGCGGACTACGCGCTGGGGCTCTACGCGAGCCGGGACTTCCTCGAGCGGCACGGCACGCCCGCCTCGACGGCGGAGCTCGCCGGAGCTCCCCTCGTGTACTTCATCGAGTCGATGCTGCAGGTGGACGCCCTCGACGTGGCCCGGCGAGCCGCCCCCGACATGGTCGACGCCGTCTCGAGCACCAACGTGTACGTGCACGTCGACGCCACGCGGGCGGGGGCCGGCTTCGGGCTGCTGCCCGCGTTCCTCGCCGACCGGCACGACGACCTGGTGCGGCTGTTCGCCGACGAGATCGACGAGCACCTGCCGTACTGGCTGGTGTGCCGGCCCGAGGCGCTGCGTCAGCCCACCGTGCTGGTGTTCATCGAGGCACTGCGCGCCCGCATCGCCGCCGTCGAGCACGAACTGCTCGGTCGGCGGCGCTCGCGGGACTAACGGGGTCCGCCCGCCTCGGCGTCGTCGGCGAGGTCGGACGCCTCGTCGTCGACCTCGTCCAGGTCGTCGGCGTCCTCGTCGAGGTCGCGCGGCTTGACGTAGGGGTCGGCGTCGCCGGCGTACTCGGCCGTGGCCGCGAGCACGCTCGTCTCGGCGTCACGGCTGCGCGCCTCCTGCAGGAGCGACTCGATGTGCTCGGCGTTCTCGGGGATCGCGTCGGCGATGAACTCCAGCGTGGGAGTGAGTCGCGCCGTGATGTTGCGACCCACCTCGGTGCGGAGCATCCCGGTGGCGGACTTCAGCGCGAGCGCCGAGTCACGGCGCTCCTCCTCGGAGCCGTAGACGGTGTAGAAGATGCTCGCGTGCTGCAGGTCTCCGGTGACGCGGACGTCGGTGATGGTCACGAAGCCGAGGCGCGGGTCGCGCAGCCCCTTGTCGAGCCGCTTGGCCACGATCTCCTTGATGCGATCGGCCATCTTCCTGGCCCGTGCGGGATCCGCCATTATGTATCTCCTTCCGGGGCAAGGCCGGGCGGCTTCGCCGCCTGGCCGCCTCGACGTGAATCGGGGTCGGGGTCCCCGCTCTTCACTCGAAGGAAGAACCGGGGACCCCCAGCACCACGACTATGCCCGAGGCTTCTCGCGCATCTCGATGGTCTCGATCTCGTCGCCGACCTGGATGTCGTTGAACTTGCCGAGGCCGATACCGGCTTCGAAGTCCGTGCGCACCTCGGTGACGTCGTCCTTGAAGCGACGCAACGACTCGATGGCGAGGTTGTCGCCGACGACGACGCCATCGCGGATGACGCGCGCCTTGGCGTTTCGCGTGATCGTTCCCGACCGCACGATGACACCCGCGATGTTGCCGAACTTCGAGGAGCGGAACACCTCGCGGATCTCGGCGACACCCGACTGCACCTCTTCGAACTCGGGCTTCAGCATGCCCTTCAGCGAGTTCTCGATGTCGTCGATCGCGTTGTAGATGACCGAGTAGAAGCGCACGTCGACGCCCTCACGGGCGGCACGCTCGCGCGCCTTCACGTCGGGGCGCACGTTGAACCCGATGACGATCGCGTTGTCGATCGTCGCGAGGTCGATGTCGCTCTCGGTGACGGCACCCACACCGCGGTGGAGGATGCGCAGCTGCACGCTGTCGTCCACCTCGATCTTCATGAGCGACTCCTCCAGCGCCTCCACGGCACCCGACACGTCACCCTTGATGATGAGGTTGAGCGCCTCGACCTTGCCCTCTTCGAGCGCACGGGTGAAGTCCTCGAGCGAGATGCGCTTGCGCGCCTTCGCGAGCTGCGCGTTGCGCTGTGCGGCTTCGCGCTTCTCGGCGATCTGACGCGCGGTGCGGTCGTCCTCGGTGACGAGGAACGTGTCGCCTGCGCGCGGAACGCTCGAGAGGCCCTGCACCTGCACGGGACGCGACGGCGTGGCCTCGAGCACGGCATCGCCGTTCTCGTCGGCCATCGCGCGAACGCGGCCGTAGGCGGTGCCCGCCACGATCGCGTCGCCGACCCGAAGCGATCCCGACTGGATGAGCACGGTCGCAACCGCGCCGCGGCCCTTGTCGAGCTTCGCCTCGATGGCGACGCCTCGGGCGTCCTTGTTGGGGTTCGCACGCAGGTCGAGACCGGCGTCGGCGGTGAGGAGCACCGCGTCGAGCAGGTCCTGGATGCCGATGTTCTCGCGAGCCGACACGTCGACGAACATGACGTCGCCGCCGTACTCCTCGGCGACGAGGCCGAACTCGGTGAGCTGCTGGCGCACCTTGGCCGGGTTGGCGTCGGGCTTGTCGATCTTGTTCACCGCCACCACGATCGGCACGTTGGCCGACTGCGCGTGGTTCAGTGCCTCGACCGTCTGCGGCATGATGCCGTCGTCGGCCGCGACCACGAGGATCGCGATGTCGGTCACCTGCGCACCACGAGCACGCATGGCGGTGAACGCCTCGTGGCCCGGGGTGTCGATGAAGGTGATGGCCCGCTCGATGCCCTCGTGCTCGGTGTGCACCTGGTAGGCACCGATGTGCTGCGTGATGCCGCCGGCCTCGCCTGCGACGACGTTCGCGTTGCGGATGGCGTCGAGGAGTCGGGTCTTACCGTGGTCGACGTGGCCCATGACGGTGACGACCGGCGGGCGGATCTCGAGGTCCTCGTCGGTCTCGTCCTCGAGCTCCTGGTCGAGGTCGATGTCGAAGCCCTCGAGGAGCTCACGGTCCTCATCTTCAGGGGAGACGACCTGGATCTTGTAGCCGAGCTCCTCGCCGAGCACCTGGAAGGTGGCCTCGTCGAGCGACTCCGTCGCCGTGGCCATCTCACCGAGGTGGAACAGCACGGTCACGAGCGAACCGGGGTTCGCGTCGATCTTGTCGGCGAAGTCCGAGATGGACGCGCCGCGACGGAGCCGGATGACGGTGTTGCCGTCGCCGCGGGGAACGCTCACGCCGCCGAGCGACGGAGCCTCCCGCATCTCGAATTCCTGCCGCTTCGTGCGCTTCGACTTGCGGGCCTTGCTCTTGCCGCCACCGCGGCCGAAGGCACCGGCCGTGCCGCCGCCGGGTCCGCGACCACGACCGCCGCCGCCC
>NZ_WJSP02000385.1 GCF_009720255.1 Agromyces humi
GCGCCGGGGAGCATCATCGTCGCGAGCACAAGGGCGAACAGCGCACCCCGCCCGCGGAACCGGAAGTAGGCGAACCCCCACGCCACCATGGCGCTCGAGAAGGTCACCGTCACGGCGGCCAGCACCGCGAGGGCGGCCCGCGCCTCGGGCGACGACGGAGCTGCGGGTTCGGGCATGCGTCCAAGCATGACGGATGCCGCGGCATCCGCTCGCGACATCCGCCCGCCTCTGGCCACGGAGCCCCGCGCCGGTGCACCATAGGGGAACGCGCCGCGCACGGCGTCGCGGGCTCGGTGCTCACGGGGGAGGCGCGCATGTCGGAGGCCACGGCGTCGCGGGTCGTCGTCGCCACGCGGAGCGCGGGCCGGGTGCTCAACCTCGTGGCGCTCGGGATCGTGCTCGTGGTGGGCGTGGCGTTCGTGTTCGCCGACCAGGGCACCGACTTCCAGATCATCTCCCTCGCCCTGTGGTGCCTGCTCTCCACCGCGTACATGATCGGCTGGATGATCGTGCTCGGGCGGATCTCGCGCAGCTCGTGGCGGAGCACGCCCACCCTCATCTCCACCAGGCCGCCCGGGCGCCTCGCATCGTTGCTCATCACCATCGTGTCGAGCTTCATCGGCATCTCGGCCGCGAGCGAGCTGCTCGTGCTGCGATCCGACCCCGCCTTCGGCACCGCGATCGACTTCTTCGGGGTGTGGGCGATGCTGCTCGCGTGGGGGTTCCTGCACTGGGGCTTCGCGCAGATCTACTACCGCGTCTACCACCAGGGTCCGGGCCGCGTGCGGCGGGCTCGGGCGGGCAGCGCCCCGGCCGCGGCATCCGGCCCGCCGCTCGTCTTCCTGCACACGACGGAACCGACCGTGCTCGACTTCGTCTACGTGGCGTTCATGGTGGGCACGAGCTTCACGCCAAACGACGTGGAGACGACCCCGCGCATCCGGTGGACGGTCGTCTGGCACTCGGTGCTCAGCTTCTTCTTCAACGGGTTCATCATCGTGCTCGCGCTCAACACGATCATGGGCAAGTAGGCCACGAGGCGAGTCGGCCGGCACCCTGCGTCAACCCCCGCGCGGCGGCGGAGGCGCGTGCGTAGCATGCCGCACACACCCCAGAGAAAGGACGACTCCGATGACTGTGGCACGCGATCTCATGACGCCCGACCCCCAGTGCGTGAAGGAGGACCAGACCCTCGTCGAGGCGGCGCGGCTGCTGCGCGACCTCGACGTCGGCGCGATGCCGATCTGCGGGAACGACAACCGCCTCAAGGGCATGCTCACCGACCGCGACATCGTGGTGAAGTGCATCGCCGAGGGCGGCGACCCGAACACGGTCACTGCCGGAAGCCTCGCCGAGGGCAAGCCGGTCACGATCGGCGCCGACGACGACATCCGCGAGGCGCTCGAGGTGATGCAGGAGCATCAGGTGCGCCGCCTGCCGGTCATCGACGGGCACGACCTCGTGGGCATCATCGCCCAGGCCGACATCGCGCGCGAGCTGTCGGTCTCGCAGGTCGCCGAGACCGTGGCCGAGATCTCCGAGGAGTGAGCTCCCGGCTCCCTCAGAACAGCCGGGCCTGGGCGACCACGGGCGCGCCCTCGAGCTCGAGCAGGAACCGCTTGCGCTCGAGGCCGCCCGCGTACCCGGTGAGCGATCCGTCGGCGCCGACCACGCGATGGCACGGCACGAGGATGCTGAGCGGGTTCCGCCCCACGGCGTTGCCCACGCGCCTGGCGAGGTTGCGGTCGCCGAGCCGCGTGGCGAGCTCGCCGTACGAGGTGGTCTCGCCGTAGGGGATCTCCCGCAGCATCGTCCAGACGGCGTGCTGGAAGGCGTCGCCGTCGGGCGCCAGCGGCAGGTCGAACACGGTGCGTCGCCTCTCGAGGTACTCGGCCAGCTCGGCGGCGAACCGCTCGAACAGGGCGTCGCCGTGCGCGTCGACCTCCTCGCCGATGGTTCCGGATGCCGGTGGGTGCCAGTGGCCCGGGAAGTACACGCCGGTGAGAGCGCCGCTCCGGCGCCCGTCGGGGCCGCCGTCGTCCGCGACGACGAGCAGGTCGCCGAGCGGGGTCGGCATCGTGGCGTGTCGGCGGGTCATGCCTCCATCCTCACCCGCGCTGCGGCATCCGCGGGCCCTTGCAACGGCGGGATTCGGACCTCTGCGTCCGGCTACGCCGACGCGCGGGAAACGCATGAGATTCGGCGCGATGAGCCCGTATACGGGCCCATGTGTCCGAATATCCTGCGTTTCGTCGCCGTCGAAGCCGACGGACGCGCGCCGCGCGGCTCTACGCCGACGCGCGGCGCACGAGCTCGGTGGGCAGCGTCATCCGGCCGGCCGGACGCCCGTCGATGACGTCGAGCAGCATGCGCACCATCTCGTGGGCGATGCGCTCGAACGGCTGGCGCATCGTGGTGAGCTCGGGTGAGACGCGCGTCGCGATGGGCGCGTCGTCGAAGCCGGCGACGGCGACGTCATCGGGCACGCGGATGCCGCGCTCGCGCAGCACGTCGAGGGCGCCGGCGGCCATCACGTCGTTCGCCACGAACACCGCGTCGAGGTCGGGCACCCGGTCGAGGAGCTCGGCCATTGCGCGCATGCCGCTCGCACGCGAGTAGTCGCCCTCGGCGACGAGGCGCTCGTCGAACGCGTCGCCGAGCTCCTGCCGGTAGCCCTCGAGGCGGCCGATACCCCCCGAGGTGTCGGGCGGTCCGGTGATCGTCGCGATGCGGTTGCGGCCCGCGTCTCGCAGGTAGGCGACGAGGTCGCGGGCGCCCTCGAGGTCGTCGGCGGCGACGTAACCGATGCGGCGCTCGTACCCGAGCGGCACCCCGCAGGCGACGACCGGTACCTCGGCCGCGACGAGCTCGGCGAGGAAGCCCTCGCGACCCCGGTGCGACGACACGAGCAGCGCGCCGTCGACGTGTCCGCCCATGATGAACTCGGTCGCGCGCCGCTGCTCGTCGTCGGACCCGGCCATGAGCAGCACGAGCGGCAGGTCGCGTTCGGCGAGCGCGTCGGCCGCTCCCCGCATGAGGGTCGAGAAGTTGGGGTCCTCGAAGAGGCGGTCCTGCGACTCGGTGAGGAGGAAGGCGATCGAGTTGGCACGGGCGGTCGCGAGGTTCCGGGCGTGCGGGTTGATGCGGTACCCGGTCTTCTTGATCGCACGCTCGACGGCCTCGCGGGCGGTCGGGCTCACCCAGTGCCCGCCGTTCAGCACGCGCGAGACGGTTCCGCGGGAGACGCCCGACTCACGGGCGACGTCCTCGATCGTCGGTCGCCGCTTGGGCGCGTGCTCGCTCACGTGGCCAGTGTAGGTGCGGCCGGCGCGACGGCGCGCTGCGCCGCCC
>NZ_WJSP02000386.1 GCF_009720255.1 Agromyces humi
CCGCCGGTGAGCCCGTGAGGTTGGAGCCGACGATGTCGGCGACGCGCGAGATCACGCCGTCCATCGGTGTTGAGGGCGCGAGCTCGTCGTGGTCGATGCCGAACACGTCGAGGTCGACCTGTTCGCGGTGCGCGGCAACGGGGTACCGACGATCGCCTCCAACTCGCCGCCGCGAGTTCACGATGAAGGACGCCTACAGCTGCATCAATCGGCGGATATACGATCCGACGCACCGCGGATCCGGTCGCGCACCCGGCGCGGCGGATCGTATATCCGCTGCGAATGGCAGTCGAGGGGTCGGGTCCGTGAGCCGAGCTACGGGCAGCGGATGCCGCGACAGCGGATGCCGCGACGGTCGGCCGCGGCATCCGCTCGGTCGACGCGGCTAGACGCCGAGCTCGAGGTCGGCGATGCGCACCGGCTCGCCCGTAGCGAGGGACAGGTTGCCGGCGATGCCCACCGACACCGCCTTGACGCCGTCGGCGTAGCCGGCGACGCGGCCGAGCGGCGCGTCATCCGTCACCCGGTCGAAGAGGTGCTGGAGCAGGTACGCGTCGCCGCCGCCGTGGCTGCCGATGCCCTCGGGGATGGGCACGACCCGCGCACCCTCCCAGTGCCGCTGCACGACGAGGCGCTCGGAGTCGGGCCGCACCCGGTCCTCGGGCGAGGCATCGGGGTGCATGCTCGGATCGACCACGACCCGGCCGTCGTCGCCGATGAGCACCGCGCCGCGCTCGACCACCTCGAGCTCCGCGCGGCCCTCGGTGCCGTTGACGGTGACGCGGTAACCCTCCCACGGCGCGTGGGCGTTCAAGGAGTAGCTCATCGTCGCGCCGCTGTCGTAGTCGACGAGCGCGGCGAGGTTGTCCTCGATGGTGATGCCGGCGTCGAACACGTCCCGGTCGCGCAGGTAGCCGTCGTGCTGCTCCTGGTCGAGGTAGAGCTCGTTGGCCGCGTCGATGCGGAACTTCGGCTTCGACGTGCGCGCCGGCGCGCCGCGGCGCAGCCACGCGAGCTCCTTGCGCATCAGGTTCTGCCGCTTCGCCTCGGATGCCGCGGCCATGCGGTCGCGCTCCACGCGCTGCAGCACGTACGCCGCGTACCCGCCCTCGAACGGCTCGACGATCCCGTCGTGCACCTCCCACGTGTCGGTGCACACCTCGTCGAGGAACCACCGGTCGTGCGTCACGACCACGAGGGCACCGGCATCCGTCGACCAGCGGCGCTTCAGGTGCCCGGCGAGCCAGGCGATGCCCTCGACGTCGAGGTGGTTGGTGGGCTCGTCGAGGAACACCACGTCCCAGTCGCCCACGAGGAGCGCCGCGAGGCCGACCCGCCGCCGCTGCCCGCCCGAGAGGCTGCCCACCTGCGCGTGCCACGGGACATCCGCCAGCAGCCCGCCGATGACGTCGCGCACCTTGGGGTCGCCCGCCCAGACGTGCTCGTCGATGCCGCCGACGACCGCCTCGGCGACCGTATGTCCCGGGTCGACCACGTCGGCCTGGTCGAGCATGCCGATCCGGATGCCGCGGCGGCGCGTCACCCGTCCGGCGTCGGGCTCGATCCGCCCCGCGAGCAGCTTGAGCAGCGTGGACTTGCCGTCGCCGTTGCGGCCGACGACGCCGATGCGGTCGCCCTCGTCGATGCCGAGGGTGACCTCGTCGAAGACGGTGCGCGTGGGGAACTCGAGGTGCAGGCGCTCGGCGCCGAGGAGGTGTGCCATGTCTGGCTCAACCCTACTTCCCCGCCCCGCGCGCCCCTCTCCTCTCCGCCCTTGCCACACACCCTCGCACCCCTCCCTCGCGCCCCTCACCCACCTCGTCGAAACCTTGTGTTCGGTGCACCCGAAGGGCGTTGCTGCACCGAACACAAGGTTTCGACGTGCGGGGCGGACGCGATGGGCACGCGCGTGGCGGACGCGTCGGGCACGCGCGGGCGGCGACTCAGGGGGTCCAGCCGCGCATCCGGAGACGGGACTCGATTCGCGCGAGCGTCTCGGCGACGCGGCGCGGAGGATCCGGCGAGATGTCGTCGGAGGTCAGTCGAACGATCGTCCAGCCCAGGTCCTCGAGGCGTTCCCGGCGCAGGATGTCGGCTCGGAATCGCCTCTTCTCCCGATGACCGTCTCCTTCGTACTCGATGCCGACGCGGCGCTTCGGGTACGCCAGGTCGACCAACGCGAGCAACGTTCCCATGTCATCGAAGACGGGATGATTCAGTTCGGGTTCGGGAAGGCCGGAGCGCACGATGAGGAGGCGGGTGAGCGTCTCTCGTGGGGAGAGCGACCCGAACCGGATCTCGTCCAGCGCGGCCCGCAGTGTCCTCACCCCGCGACCGCGGCCATGTCGAGCAACGCTGTCGCGGAGTGCCTGCATGGTAGTGGGCGCGGGCGCGCCGCCCCGCGGAGCTTCGCCGGTCACCAGGTAGTCGCCGGCGACGATCACGTCATCGAGCTCGAGCATCCCGCCGAGGAGCGCGAACGTCGTCTCCGCACTCGTCAGCGCGAGCCCGCCGAGGCTCGTGACGTCGATCCGGTCGGGCGCGAGGGTGTGTCCGACGACGCCTCGCGCGCGAGGCGGCTGCGCCCCGAGTCGAACCGACACGTGGATGCGCGCGGAACCCGCGATGGATGACGGCAGCGGCACTCCGAGTATCGCCGCGGCCGTCGAATGGCTGAAGAACTGCGTGGGCGGCATCCGTCTGGCGTACGCCCGGGCGAGTGCGACCTGATCCCGCCCGTCGACGGCTGGAAGGTAGATGCCTCGAAACGGTCGGTCGACCTCGGCGGCGATGAGCCGTCGTGCGCCGACCCCGGCGCGGCTCGCCTCTGCCCAAGTGAACGCCTCCGCAGCCGTCAGCCGTGCAGGAAGGTCTCGTTGTCGACGCATCGGCTCAGCCTGCCCGTCTCGGCGGAGGCACTCGGTCCACTCTCCACAGCGTCTGTGACGCGTTGAAATCCTGTGTTCGGTGCGCGCCCCGGACGGATGCTGCACCGAACACAAGGTTTCAACGCAGGGTGGGCGGTGGGCGGTGGGCGGTGGGCGGTGGGCGGAGGGCGGATGGCTGCGGGCGGAAGGGGCGGGTCAGGCGTGCATGAGGCGGGCGCCGTGCACCGCGCCGTGCACGTGCACCGCGTTCAGGCGTGACGCCGAGAGCGCGATCTGCAGCTCGAGCGCCGAGTCGGCGTCCTCGGCGAGGAACGCGACGGTCGGTCCGGAGCCCGACACGATCCCGGCGAGCGCGCCGTGCGCCTCCCCGAGCTCGATTCGGCCTCGGTGTTCGGGGCGCTCCTCGGCGACGTCGAGCAGGGCGCGTGGCTGAGGAGCG
>NZ_WJSP02000387.1 GCF_009720255.1 Agromyces humi
CCGACGCCGACGCGGTCGTGCTGGGGGTGGGGGTGTCGTCGGCCGACGCCGCGAGCTCGCCCACCGGGTCGCTGAGCAGCTCGGGCCGCGTGCCGGAGGCGGAAGTCGTCGACGGTCGAGCGGAGGCCGTCCTCGAGTGAGATCGTCGCGTTCCATCCGAGGGCCGTCACGCGCGAGACGTCGAGCAGTTCGACCGAACCGAGGACCCAGCCGTCGTCGCTCACCTTCTCTGCCGCAGCTGCTCACGAGCACCGTGACGAGCACGGCGACCGGCACGGTCCAGGCGGCGGGCTGCTCCAGGAACGGGCGGATGCCGGGCGCCCACGTCGCGAGCGCGCCGCCGCCGAGGATCGCCGCTCCCGAGAGCACCGCGCCCGTGAGCATGCCCGCGACGGCGCCCCGCGCGGTGAGGCCGCGCCACCAGATCCCGAGGATCAGCATCGGTGCGAGGGTCGACGCGGTGAACGCGAACACGAGTCCCACGCTGCCGGCGAGCCCGGTCGACTCGGTCGCGAGCGCCACCACCAGCGGGACGAACGTCGAGATCACCGCGGCGATGCGGAAGCCGCGCACGCTGCCGCCGAGGAGGTCCTGGCTGATGACGCCCGCGAGGGAGACCACGAGGCCGGACGAGGTCGACAGGAACGCCGCGAAGGCCCCGGCGATGACGAGGGCCGTGAGCACCTGGCCCACTGGACCCGGCACCAGCCGGTCGGGCAGCAGCAGGATGAGTGCGTCGGATTGCCCGGGTGCGGCCAGGTCGGGCGCGAACGCCCGCCCGAGGAATCCGAACGCGGTCGGGAACAGGTAGAACACCGAGAGCAGCACGAGCACGATCACGGTCGTGCGCCGCGCGGCGACGCCGTCGGGGTTCGTGTAGAAGCGCACGAGCACGTGGGGGAGCCCGAGGGTGCCGAAGAGCAGCGCCACCATGAGCGACACCGTGCGGTACACGTCGAGGTCGCCCGGGCCGGCGGCCGCCGGGAACGCCTCGGCAGGCGTGAGCTGCGCGGGCGGCTCCCCGCCGTTCACCACGAGCAGCACCACGAACACCGGCACCGCCAGGGCCGTGAGCTTCAGCCAGAACTGGAAGGCCTGCACGAACGTGATCGACCGCATGCCGCCCGCCGCCACGACGACCGCCACGATGACGGCGACCGCCAGCGAACCCGCCCACGCGGGCAACCCCGTGGTGATGCGCACCGTGAGCGCGGCCCCCTGCAGCTGCGGCACGATGTAGAACCAGCCGATGACGATCACGAGCAGGCTCGTGACGCGCCGGGCCCACGCCGACTCGAGCCGCGCCTCGGTGAAGTCGGGGATCGTGTAGGCGCCCGAGCGGCGCAGCGGTGCCGCCACGAACAGCAGCAGCATGAGGTAGCCGGCCGTGTACCCGATCGGGAACCACAGCGCCGCCGACCCGGTCAGCAGGATGAGGCCGGCGATCCCGAGGAACGACGCCGCCGAGAGGTACTCGCCGCCGATCGCCGACGCGTTCCACCACGGCCGCACCGTGCGGCTGGCCACGTAGAAGTCGCTCGTCGTGCGCGAGACGCGCAGCCCGTAGAACCCGATCAGCGCCGACGCGAGGGCCACCACGATGATCGCCGTGTAGCCGATGACCGGGTTCACTCCTCCTCCACGAGCGAGCGGTAGCGGGCCTCGTTGCGCGAGGCGGCGCGAACGTAGAGGACGCCGACGGTGATCGCGAGGGGGTAGACGCCGGCTCCGAGCAGCAGCCACGACAGCGGCACGCCGAGCACGAACGTCGCGTCGAGCTGCGGCACGAGCGCGATGGCGAGGACGAACAGCGCCGTCGCGACCGCGAAGCCGACGGCGAACACGATGCCGAGCCGGAGCTGGGACCGGATCAGCGACCGCACGTACACGCCCGCGATGTCGCTCGTCGGCGCCTCGCGTCCGGCGTGGGGGTGCGGGCGAGCGGATGCCCCGGGCGAGCCGGCATGGGGTGCGGTCACGCGCACGCGGGCGGGCGGCTGCGGCCCCGCGGCATCCGGTCGCCTCGCCGGTTCCACCGGCCCCGCGGCATCCGCTCAGTCGTCTTCGCTGTGTCGCAGCCGCCGCCGCGCCGAGAGCAGCGTGATCTCGGGTCGGCCGGCGACGAGCCGTTCGGCGCGGTCGAGCACCTCGGTCACCCGGTCCGCGCCCGACGCGACGACGCCGACTCCGATCTCGGCGCGCCGGTGCAGGTCCTGGTCGCCGACCTCGGCGACGCTCGCCTCGGTCGTGCGCCGCAGGTCGGCGAGGAGCGGGCGGATGACGGCGCGCTTGTCCTTCAGCGAGTGCACGTCGCCGAGCAGCACGTCGAACTCGATCCAGCCGATCCACATGGCCATGCCTCAGCCCGACACCTCAGCCCGACGCCGCAGCCCGACCGGTCAGCCGCGCGGAATCTCGATCGCGCTCACGCCGCTGAAGCCGACCCAGGCGCGGTCCCCCGCCTCGACGAGGGTCGCGAGCACGTGGTCGCACGAGCCGCATCGCACCACCGTGCCGGCCCCGCTCCGGTAGACCATGGCGCGGGCGAGCTCGGCGATCTCGCCGCATCCGTTGCACCGGGCCGTCGCCATCGTGACGTCGAACGAGAAGAACTCGGCGAGCGGGCCGGCCAGTGCGTTGCCGTCGACGTGCTGCATCAGGTGCCTCCGTAACGCTCGGTGCGGATCGACCTCGGGTCGTGGCCGAGGCCCACGAGCCAGTCGGCGACGAGCTCGACGAACCCGGTCGAGCCGCAGACGTAGACCCGCGGATGCTCCGACACGGGAAGCACGGCGGCCTCGAGGGCGTCGCGGGTGATCCGCCCGGGTGCGCCCGCCCATCCATCGGGCGCCCTGCGCGTGTAGACGAAGTCGAGGTGGAACGGGGTGGACGCCGTGGCGAGCGCGGCGAGCTCCTCCGCGAAGTACACGTCGTCGGGCGTGCGCACCGAGTAGAGCAGGCGGAACGGGGTGGGGTCGCCGGCCTCGGCGTGCGCGTGCGCCATCGCGTAGAGCGGCACGACGCCGGAGCCGCCCGCGATGAGCTGCACCGGCCTGGCGTCGCCGGTCTCGGCGGCGGGTGCCCAGACGAAGAACGCACCGAGCGGTCCGTGCACCTCGAGCATGTCGCCGGCGCGCACCTCGTCGACGAGGTACGGCGAGACCTCGCCGTCGGGCAGCTTGTCGACCGCGAGCACGACGCGCGTCGAGGAGCCCGAGGAGGCGATCGAGTACGACCGCGTCGCCGTGTAGCCGTCGGGGGCCGTGAGCCGCACGTCGAGGTGCTGCCCGGCGACGCGGTCGTACTCGATCG
>NZ_WJSP02000388.1 GCF_009720255.1 Agromyces humi
GAGCGCACCAGCCCCGTTCTGCGAGACGCTCAGCCACACGCGCGGATCGCGCACGGCACCCGGGCGCGGAACGGGCGCCCTCGGCAGATCCTTCAGCACGGCGCGCGCCGCCTCGCCGCCGAAGCGGCGCAGGAGCCAGCCCGACAGGGTGAGCGCCACGGCGAAGGCGGCCGACACGACGGCGATGCCGATGCGGAGCACGAGCTCGCCGGCGGGCGTCGGCACCTGCGCGCAGACGAGGAGCCCGAACACGAAGAACAGCGTGGTCGGCGGCGAGAGCGGGGCGGCGTTCACGACCACGACGCCCGCCGCGATGAGGGCCAGGAGCACGATCGCCTCGAACCACAGGGGGGCGGATGCCGCGGCCAGCGCCGTGCCCGCAGCGACGCTCACGACGAGGCCGGTCGCCGCCACGATCACGGTGCGTGCGCGCACCCGGTACCGCTCGCCACGACCGAAGATCGCGGCCATGCCGCCGAACGCCGCGTACGGCGCCAGGTCGGGGCGCCCGACGAGCACGAGGATCGTGAGCGGCACGACCGCGGCGACGGCCGCGCGGAACGCGACCTCGACCTCGAGGCTGCGCCATCCACGCGAGTCGGCAGCGGGGGTGCCCGCGGTCACAGCTTCTCGATCGGCGCGATCTTGATCAGGAGCTTCTTCTGGCCCGCGGTGTCGAACGCCACGTGCGCGATGCGCTTGGTGCCCTCGCCCGTGACCTGCGTGACCTTGCCGTCGCCGAAGTCGACGTGACGGATGCGGTCGCCGGCGGCGAGCGTGAGGTCGCCGTTGTCGCGCACCGTGCCGGTCACGCGGTTCGCCCACTCGGTCTTGGGGCCGGCGCTCTTCGTGACGCTGAACCGCTCGAGGTCGCGGTCGCGAGTGCCCCACGCGCCGCCCTGGCCCGGGCCGCGCCGCGCGTTGAGGGCCCGCGGCTGGGTGCCGCCGCGCGAGTTGGCCATGCCGGGCGACTGCTTCCAGTCGATGAGCCCCTCGGGGATCTCGCTGAGGTAGCGCGACGGCATGGCGACGGCCACCTCGCCGAACTGCGCGCGGCTCATCGCCAGCGACAGGAAGAGCCGCTTGCGCGCGCGGGTGATGCCGACGTAGAACAGGCGCCGCTCCTCGGCGGGGCCGCCGGGCTCGGACGCCGACATCTGGTGCGGCAGCAGGCCCTCCTCGAGGCCGGTGAGGAACACCGCGTGGTACTCGAGGCCCTTCGCCGTGTGCAGCGTCATGAGCGAGACCGTGCCGGAGGCGTCGTCGAGCTCGTCGGCCGCGGCCACGAGCGAGACCTGGGTGAGGAAGTCGACGAGCGTGGCGCCCGGGTTCTCGCGGTCGAAGTCGCGGGTCTGCGCGACGAGCTCCTCGACGTTCTCGGCGCGGGTCTCGTCTTGCGGGTCGCGACTGTTGCGGAGCGCGTCGATGAGCCCCGAGCTCTCGAGCAGGAACACGAGCACGTCGGAGACCTTCGAGGCGCCCTCGTTCGTGCCCTCGGCGATGCCGCGCGACGACGGCACCAGCATGGCCGCCGCCTCATCGAGCACGTCGGCGACCCTGGTGATGGCGCCCGTGACCTTCGGGCCGAGGCCGAGGCCGTCGGCCGCCCGCATCGCCTGGCGGAACGTCAGCGCGTTCTGCTCGGCGAAGCTCGCGAGCGCAGTCTCGGTGGCCGGGCCGATGCCGCGCTTGGGGGTGTTCAGGATGCGACGCAGGGCGAGCTCGTCGAGTGGGTTCGCCACGGCGATGAGGTACGCCATGGCGTCCTTGATCTCGGCGCGCTCGTAGAACTTCGTGCCGCCCACGACGCGGTACGGCAGCGCCGAGCGAACGAAGATCTCCTCGAGCGCTCGCGTCTGCGCGTTGGTGCGGTAGAACACGGCGATGTCGCGGTAGGCGACGCCGGCGCGGTGCATCACCTCGATCTCGTCGGCGACGAACTGGGCCTCGTCATGCGCGGTGTATCCCGTGTAGCCGGTGATGCGGTCGCCGTCGCCGTCGGCCGTCCAGAGCTTCTTCTCCTTGCGGTCGAAGTTGTTCGAGATGACCGCGTTCGCCGCGGACAGGATGTTCTGGGTCGAGCGGTAGTTCTGCTCGAGCAGCACGACCTTCGCACCGGGGAAGTCCCGCTCGAACTCGACGATGTTGCGGATGTCGGCGCCGCGGAAGGCGTAGATCGACTGGTCGGAGTCGCCGACCACGGTCAGGCTGGCGCCCGGGATGCCGCCCGAGGCATCCACCAGCGGGGCCACGTTGACGCCGTGCTGCTCCATCTCGACCACCCGGTCGGCGGGCACCGCCTGGGTGAGCTCGCGGATGAGCGCGTACTGCGCGTGGTTCGTGTCCTGGTACTCGTCGACCAGGATGTGGCGGAACCGGCGCTGGTAGAGCGACGCGACCTTGGGGAACGCGCGGAAGAGGTAGACCGTCTCGGCGATCAGGTCGTCGAAGTCGAGCGCGCTCGCATCGCGGAGCCGACGCGAGTACTGCCGGAAGATCTCGAGGAACATGACCTCTTGCGGGTCGTTCGTGTTCGCGTTGCGCGCGTACGTCTCGACGTCGGCCAGCTCGTTCTTCAGCTTCGAGATCTTCGCCTGCGCGCTCGCCGGCGTGAAGCCCATGGTGTCGGCGTCGAGCTCCTTGATGATGCGCTTGAGGATGGTGCGCTGGTCGGCGGAGTCGTAGATCGTGAACGTCGAGGAGAGCCCGATGGACTCGGCCTCACGGCGCAGGATGCGCACGCATGCCGAGTGGAACGTCGAGATCCACATGCCGCTGGCGCTGTCGCCGAGCAACGCCTGCACGCGCTCGCGCATCTCGGCCGCGGCCTTGTTGGTGAATGTGATCGCCAGGATCTGGCTCGGCCACGCTTCGCGGCTCTCGATGAGGCTGGCGATGCGATGCGTGAGCACCCGGGTCTTGCCCGAGCCGGCGCCCGCCACGATGAGCAGTGCCTGGCCGCGGTACTCGACGGCCTCCCGCTGCTCGGGGTTCAGTCCGTCGGTGAGGCGCGAGCCGCTCGTGGCGGCGGGTGCGGTGGGCGCCTCGCGCCAGCCGGCCGGGTCGTCGGGGTCGAGGATCAGCGTCATGTCCCTCCAATTCTAGGCGCGGCATCCGACAGCGACGCCGCCCGCTCCGCACCCGCCGACGGATGCCGCGGACGCTCACCGAAGAGAACATCTCGGAGTTTGCCCGTGCACTCGAAGTGGTGGAGCGACCACGCGAAGGTACGGGGCGAGCTGCTCTACGTCGCCATCGGCGACAGCGCCGCGCAGGGCATCGGCGCCTCGAGTCCCGACCGCCGAGCG
>NZ_WJSP02000389.1 GCF_009720255.1 Agromyces humi
GGGCGCCGAAGGCGTCCGGCCTGCACTCACGGAGGAAACATGTTCGCGAACCTCAACGGCTGGCACGCCGTCATCGTCATCGCCATCATCCTGCTGCTCTTCGGCGCTCCCAAGATCCCCCAGCTGGGGCCGCCGGCACTGCCCGCACCCGCCTCGAGGCTCGTCACCGACGCCGGCAGGTTCGCCAGGGACCAGTGCCACCAGCCGGACCCGCTCGGTGCGTCGGGGTCGAGGCAGGTCACGGCGAAGCTGCGGGTGGCCGCCGGGAAGCCCGACCACGACAGCTGCGGCGAGCGGTCGACGCCGCCGGCGGCGGAGCTCCACTGGGGGCGGCCGAGCGGCCCGCCCTCCTCGAAGTCGGCGCTCGTCACGGTGAACGAGTCCACGGGCCGCAAGCCCTGCAGTGCCTGGTACGGGTCGACGTCGAGCATCGCGATCCTCCTCGGGGGTGGTCGTCTGCGGTCGCCGCCAGCCTATGCGGGGACCACGCCGGGGTGACCCCCTTGACGGGGCGGGTCGGAGAGTCGGGCGGCGCACGGGTGCCAGGCCCGCTCGGCCGGCTCGCGGCATCCGACCGTATGATCTCGGGGTGGCCGTCGCCAAGATCCTCCTGTACTACGTCTTCACCCCGCTCGCCGACCCCGACGCCGTGCGGCTGTGGCAGCGCGACCTCGCCGAGTCGCTCGGGCTGCGAGGGCGCATCCTCATCTCGAAGGACGGCCTGAACGGCACCCTCGGCGGCGAGCTGCGCGCGCTCAAGCGCTACGTGCGCAAGACCCGCGACTACCCGGCGTTCAAGCACATCGACTTCAAGTGGAGCGAGGGCACCGGCCTCGACGAGGCGGGCGCGAGCCTCGACTTCCCGAAGCTCGTCGTCAAGGTGCGCGACGAGATCGTCTCGTTCGGCGCGCCCGGCGAGCTGCGCGTCGACGCAGCCGGCGTGGTGGGCGGCGGCACCCGGCTGACGCCTGACGCGCTGCACGAGCTGGTGGCCGAGCGCGGCGACGACGTCGTGTTCTTCGACGGACGGAACGCGCTCGAGGCCGCGATCGGACGCTTCCGCGGCGCCGTCGTGCCCGACGTCGAGACCACGCGCGACTTCGTCGAGGAGCTCGACTCGGGGAAGTACGACGAGCTCAAGGGGCGCCCCGTCGTGACCTACTGCACCGGCGGCATCCGCTGCGAGGTGCTCTCGAGCCTCATGGCGAGCCGCGGCTTCGGCGAGGTCTACCAGCTCGAGGGCGGCATCGTGCGCTACGGAGAGCGCTTCGGCGACGACGGGCTCTGGGAGGGCTCGCTGTACGTCTTCGACGGGCGCGGCTCCGTCGACTTCAGCGACCACGCCGCCGTCGTCGGCTCGTGCACGGTGTGCGGCGCGAGCACGAACCGCACCGTCAACTGCACGGATGCCGCGTGCCGCACGCAGCTCGTCGTGTGCGCGTCGTGCGACACGGCGACCTGCGCCGCGCACGCGGAGCCGGTCGCACGCTGAGCGCGGCCGCGGCCGCGTTGCCGGGCCCGGTCACGAGGTGATCTGGCGGTCAGCCGTCGGCATATCCGACCAGGTACCGCCGCGCGAGATCGTCGGCGTCCCCGCGAACCACGTTGATCATGACGATGGACGCCTGTCCGGCGTCGCGATCGATCACCAATGCCGCAGAGAATCCGCCGGGATATCCCGAAGCGATGGTGAAGGTACGCCCCGGCTTCTCCAGGATCTCCCAGAGGTAGCCGACGCGGAACGCCTCGTCGACCACCACGACCGGCTCGAGGGCGGGGCTCTCGCTCAGCGGGCCATCGAGCACCGCCTGGGCGAGTGCGACGAGATCGGGAAGGGTGGCGTGCAGGCCTCCGGCCGGTCCGTACTCGGCGGCCGACCACGGCTCGACGGGATCACCGTTCGGCAGGTGCCCTCCCGCGTGCGCCTCGGGGACATCGTCTTCGGTCTTGACGAGCACGGCACCGTCCATCCCGAGCGGCGTCAGCAGTCGCTCTTCGAGGAGTGATTCGTAGTCCGTTCCCGCGGCTGAGGCAAGCGCATGCCCGAGGAGCGCGGCACCGAAGTTGCTGTATCGGGGCTCGCCGGGGTTCGTGAGCGTCTCCAGGCGGGCGAGTTCCAGCAGCTGCTCGAGTGTGTAGTCGAACGGGTCGGCACGCGTGGCGTCCACCTCCGCGAGTGCGGCGGTCGTCGCGGCATCCGATGGATCGACCGGAAGGCCGCTGGTGTGGGTCGCGAGGGACTGCAGCGAGGCGCCTGCGGCCGGCGCCTCCCCCAGCGGCAGGTAGGCGCCCACCGCGTCGTCGAGGGCGACCTCGCCTCGCTCGACCGCGATCGCGAGCAGCTCTCCCGTGAGCGCCTGCGTCGTCGAACCGATCTCGAACACGGTCTGGGAATCGGCGTCGACGTAGGCCTCCTGCACGCGCCCCCCACCGATGACCGCGACGGCGGCGCGCACCCAATCACTCGCGAACGTCGTGCGCACATCCCGCTCGAACTCGGATTCGGCACCCTCCGGCGCGGCCGACGTCTCGCCGACGGGATTCGACGAAGTGGCGAAGCACCCGGCCAAGGCGAACGCTCCCACCGACAGCACCGCGAATGCCACAATGCGTCGGGACCGCTCGGCACGCCGGGTGCCCATGCGCCGGATGCTACTCCCGATGCACCGCCCCCGCCATCACGCGAACGGAGACGCCCGGCGCCCGGGGGGAGGGCCAGCCGACGCGCCCCGTGAGATGACGCGAATCGACCTTCCCCCGCTGGGGAAGGTCGGTTTGCGTCATCTCGCGCGGTCGGACCGGCTGCGCGCGGCGCGCGGCGGGCGCGGTCGGCGGGCGTAGGCGCGAGCGGACCGGCTCGACAACGCGAGCATCACCAGGATGTCGAGCGCGAGCGTCACGAACGTGGTCTGCAGGGTGATCTCCTGGTCGCCGACCCACCAGGTCGCGAACGACGTGCTGATGCTGATCGTCGAGATCACCATCACCACGATGCGCGGCCAGTTGAGCCCCAGCCAGGTGAGCACGCCGAGCGCGAGGTCGATGAGCAGCACGACGGCGATCAGGATGACGGTGAAGGTGTAGACCGCCTGCGAGGTGGCGGCGAACGCGTCACCGGTGATCGGGTCGCCGACCTCGTCGACGGCCTCGGTGAACACCTGGTCCCATTGCAGGGAGAGCGCCCCGAGCCACACCACGCCCGCGAGCACGCGCAGCAGCACCAGTGCCGCGCCCACCGTGGTCGCGATCGGCCGGCGCATCGCGGGCGGTCCCGCGACGGGCGCGACGAGCGC
>NZ_WJSP02000039.1 GCF_009720255.1 Agromyces humi
CACGGCAAGCATCGGGGTCGTCACGGTCGAATACCCCGAAAGCCCGGTCATCATCGACCAACTCATCCGAGCAGCCGACCACGCGATGTACGACGCGAAGCTCTCCGGCGGCGGCCGCGTCGTCACCACAGAACTACGACCAACCAGAAGGCCCGCCCCAGCAGAGCCACTCGAAGCCGTAGGCGATGCGTCAAGTTCTCGTGCCTCATGAGGACGAAGAGCCCTCTTCCGCGCGAGTGGGGGGCCTGGTGGGCGCCGCACATGCGGTGCTGTGGCCTGTTTGCCGATGCCGGTGCATGGTGATCTACGGGGAGCATGGCCGAGACACCAGTGGGAGTATTCGCACCCTAGGATCTCCGTGCTGACGTCCGATGGCCGCCCGGCGATTTGGCCGGCACTTGGTCGACGAGTCCGCTTCCTGCCCGTTCGGCGGTCGCGATGAACGCGCGAATCGGGCGGTGGTCGTGGCGGTCGAGCGCACCGATGGGTGACGGCGTGGGAGTGTCAAGGGGTTGGTCCCGATCGCAAAGGTGAGCACCCACTCGCCGGTGGCACCACTCAGCTCCAAAATGGGCGTTGAAGTAGGACGTTCTTGCGAAACGCTCGTGACGGGGCCTGCGCGGTCTCCCGTCGTCCGGGTGCGAAGATCGAGGCTGTGACCATTCTCGTCAACGCAGACAACTTCGCACTCGCTGAGACCCACCGGATGATGCACGACCTCCAGGCCAACGCCGGAGGTGTGAATCGCTTCCTTCACAACCGTGAACCCGCGGCGATCGACAAGCAGACCGTCATCCGTCTCAACAGGGACACGCTGTACAGCTTCGCGGTCGTCGACCTCGCGGCGGGTGCGACACTCACCCTGCCGGAGCACGGCGACCGATACGTGTCCGCCATGGTCGTCAACGAAGACCACCACGTCGACGCGATCTTCCACGACCCCGGCATCCACCAGCTCAACACGGACCAGTTCGGTACGCGCTACGTCGTGGTCGCCGTCCGTACGCTCGTCGACCCAGCGGACCCGACCGACCTCGCGGTCGTCACGGCGCTCCAGGACCAGATCGAGCTGGTCAGCAGATCTGCTGAGCCGTTCCAGTACCCGGACTACGACGCAACCTCGCTCGACGAGACGAGGAATGCGTTGCTGGCCCTTGCCCGGAACCTGAGCGGCTTCGACCACATGTTCGGCACGAAGGACGAGGTGGAACCGGTCCGGCATCTGATCGGAACGGCGGCTGGGTGGGGAGGGCTGCCCTCGTCGGAGGCGAGCTACATCGGGGTCGACCCGCGCCTCCCGCTGGGCCGGTACGAATTGACCGTCGGGGCGGTTCCGGTTGACGGGTTCTGGTCGATCTCCGTGTACAACGCGGCCGGATACTTCGAACCGAACGAGCGCGGCGCGTACACGATCAACAACATCACTGGCGCCCGCAACGATGACGGCACGATGACCGTCCGGTTCGGCGACTATCCCGATGATGTTCCGAACGCGCTTCCGATCACGGAGGGATGGAACTACCTGGTCAGGCTCTATCGACCTCGCGCCGAGATCGCCGATGGCCGGTGGAGTTTTCCGACCCTCACCCGCGAGCACTCGACCGGGTAGCCGCCCGCATCATGGTGGAGCTGGCCGCGACGGAGCCGGATTGTCCGAACTGATGCACTCGCTGTGTCACCAAGGGCGGCATCTACGTGTGCCGTTCGTGCAAGGTCGCTGTCCTCGACAGTATCCGCGAGGTCGTAGGGAGGAGTCCAAGCACGCCGCAGCGGCGGGCTTGACGGCCGCCGCGGCGTGGCCGAGGGCGGCGGGCCGAAACGTCCGCTCCGACCCGCCATGGCGGGTGTGTTCGAGAACCGCCGGGGCCATCCTGCCTCCGGAGATGCGTGGAAACAACCCCCTTGCACGCTCAGGGGCCGGGTTGTACGGGTCGCGGTGAGGCGGTGTTGAGGGGCGGCTCCCGGGGGAAGCATTGGGAGTCGGCGTGTCGTCCTGACCGGGACTAAGAAACGCGGCGTCACTGGCCAGCGCGTCCATATCCGGCAAGGGATCGTCTTGCAGGCTTCCGCGGACCGAAGGTCCGCCGACCCATCGCGCCGGGAGGTATGTACTCTTTGTTCGCTGGCAAGAGGTTCTGCCGACAGATTCGAGCTGCAAGCTCTTCGTGGGCGTCAGATCGGACGAAACGACTGTGCGATCGAAGGGTGCGGCTACCGATGACTTGGTCGGTTGATGAATTGGTCGGCGTTGCTTCTGAACCGTTGGACCCTTGGGAGCCGGTTGACCCACTTGACGAGTCGGATCGGAGGGCACTGGAGTACGAACTCTTCCGACAGCGTGGCATCCCGGACGAACTGCTGCCGTGGGCGTCCGCGTTACGCTGGACATTCCCGCCAGATCGGCCCCTGCAGAACTCGCCCGTCGAGCTGCGCGTCGGAGGAGATGCGCCTCCGCGGACCATCGCCGAGCTGACCGCGTGCGTAGAAGAGCATCGAATGGGCCTGCACTTGCAATTGCCCGACGGGTACGACCTGACACGTCTCGCGGCGCTGATGCCCCACTTGACCTACTCGACGGTTGGCTCGGCCGGCAAGATCACCGGCTGGGACGTGCTCGATCACGCACAGCAGCTGGTGCAGCTCATCTCTTCCTGCCTGGCAGGCACCTTACCGTCGGCGCCGCTCCCCGAACTGCGCCGGGTGCTCGGAAGTCGCGAGCTGCTCACGCTCGCGTGTGCCGCACCGAACCTTGTCGAGTTGCAGGTCGAACTCGCCGGAAGGCCGTGGCCCGCGGGCATGGAGTTCGAAGGTCCGCTCGAGCACCTCCAGATCGACGAGGCCGCCAAACTCCAGTCGCCACCCAGCTTGCGCGATCCCTCGACGCTACGCGTCCTCCGGATCTGGGGTGCTCACGAGCTTGACCTCAGCACCCTTCCAGCTGCTACCGATCTCGAATGGCTCGAGGTGTACCGCACGAAAATCCTCCGCGGCGCGGATCGCATCGCCCAAATGACGCGCTTACGGACGCTCAGCCTCGAACGTGTTCAGGGCATCCCGGGTGCGGAGGCACTCAGCCGGATCTCCCCGCGGGAAGTGGCCTCCGCCGTTCGGACCCGGCCGCCCGGCGGGCACTGCAACGGTGACCATACCCGCAACCAAAAAGCCAACCGATCTCCATCCCACGACACCTCGCTGCGGTACGTCATCAAGCGGGTGGTCGAAAGGCGAGAATCCTAGTCGCGCCTCTCTCTAGGTTGAGGTGTGACGTTTCTCGACGACCACCGCTCGATCGTGCGTATCCGCGAATCGTCAGGCGTGAGCTTGGAGTTCGTGAGGACTTATCCGTATGGTCCAGACGATCCATATGTCTTCGGCGTCCTCGTCAGAGCGATAGCTGAGCGTCTTCAGCTTGAGCAGCAGGTCATCCCTCATCTCTCCTGAGGACCTTTCTGATTTCTTTCGACGGCTCTACGACGAATTCCGTGGGTGGACAGGCGAGCGTACGCTCGCTTGAGGATGAGCTTCACGTCATCGCAGTTCATGACGGCCACGTCAGGTTGCGTTGGGCGGTGCGAACCGCTCTGCCTATGAGCCAACGTGGACGTTCGTGACGACCACGTCGCACGGAGCCGGAGAGGACATGCGCCATCTGGCCGACGCTTTCTCTGTTCTCTTGACCGCTCCGCACTAGCAGACTCCCGATCCCGGGCAAGCCGCCTGGCGACGGAGGCGCAGGTATCGGCAACCTGCTACAAGCCTTCGAGCAGGCCAGCGAGCCCGCAAGCCGGTCCGCCAGCGTTCGTCCGCAAGCGGATGGGGCAACGGTCACCCCGACCATCGCTGCGATACGTCGCGAAGTCCGCTGAGTGGCCCGGACCGGATCCGTTAGCTGTAGCTCGCTGCGGTCGACCAGACCACCCAGATCCCGAGGACGGCGAAGAAAACGCAGGCGATCGCGAGGAACGCGATGGTCAGGACGGCGATCGTGAGCACAACGATCCGCTCGAACCATTGGACGGCGCTGAGTCTCCCCGGCCCCGGCGGGAGGAACCCGGACGTCCCTCGTAGCAGCATCCCGGAGTACCAGAACGGGACCGCCATCGCCAAGGCGAACGCCCCGCACCACGTCACGTCGGGGTGGACGATTCCTACGACGATGAAGATGGCGGCGACGACCGGGAGCCCAGCGGCGATGAACGCTTGCCCCTGCCCATCCACCACACAGCACGGAGAAACCGGTCGAACTCGGCCCGCGGTCGTCGCCGGAACCACCGCACCTTGACCCTGTTGGTTTCGGCGGTATCGATCATCCGTCGGTCACCGTGTGACGCGGCCGTGGCGGCAATTGCCATGGCAACGAACCTACTGCAGGCATCGTTCCATGTTCTTTGCCGGACCGTTCTGCGGAGCGGGCGCCGTCTCCCCGCGGAGACTTTGTCGACGACCCCGGCGAGGAGCGCCTGCCGGGCGGTGAGCGCGCCTTCCGCAATGTCTACGCCCTCGTAGCCAGCCCACTCACGCGTAGCCAGCCCTCTCACGCGTGCGTCGGCGATGTCGAAGCCATCGGCCGTCAGACGCTGCCGGCACCGGGACCGGCCTGATCCCGTTTCTCCTGCTCAATACGCGCCTGATCCTCAGCGGCGCGCTCGGCGGCGGGATCCTCGGAAGGGGCACGCGAGCGTCCCCGGCTCCTGACGAGCAAGACGATGATCGCCGCGAGTATCGCGAGCCCGCCGATCCACAGCAGCGGATCCATGACGCACCTCCTCGTGCCACGACGCCGCCGACGTCAATGGTGTTTACGATATTCCCGACGCGTCGGCGCCGCCATGAACTCGTCCGGTTGGGGTCCTGATCGACCGGGACACGTACAACCTCGGCGGCTCGCCGCGGTACCGAAATCAGGTCGAGCGCGGGGGCCGGTCCGTGAGCGTGGGCTTCGATGCCGACTCTCGCTGTACTGTCCGACAGCCCGATCGGAGTACCATGTGCCTCGTCTCCCCTGACGACGCGGACGGGAGGGATCACATGACTGGGAAAACCTGGCGGTGCCGCCTGGGCATGCACAAGTGGGTCATGCATCACCAGGAAGAGACCGGAGCACGGTACTTCGAGTGTGCCCGATGCGGGAAGGATCGCTCGCCCGACGGCCAGCTCCCGCCCATCGGTATGTGATCCGGGACGCCCGCAGGCGGATCCTTTCGTGTGACGGCGAGCGAAGACGACCGGATGTGGACACCGGTCGAATGACATTGCGATTCTCAGCGCAGGGATTTGAACGCGGCTCGCATCTCGGTGGTGAAGAGTTGCGGTTCCTCCCAGGCGGCGAAGTGGCCGCCCTTGTCGACCTCGTTGAAGTAGGCGAGGTCGGGGTAGACCGCCTCGACCCAGCTGCGGGGGGACGCCCAGATCTCGCCGGGGAACGTGGTGAACCCGACCGGGACCGTGACAGGCGGCGGCGCCTGACCGGACGCAAGCGCTGCGGCCAGCGCTCGTGCGTCCTCCCAATAGGAGCGGGCCGTGGACACGGCGGTGCCGGTCAGCCAGTACAGGGTGATGTTATCCAGGATGGTGTCCCGAGTGAGACTGCCGACCGGGGCATGGTCGACGAACGCGCGGGCGATCTTGTAGTAGCTGTCCGTGTCGTGGTCGAGCATCCAAGCCGCCAGCCCGATCGGTGAATCCGTCAGGGAGTAGGCGATGGTCTGCGGCCGGGTCGCCATCTCGAGGAAGTAGCCGAAGCCGTCCTGCTTGAAGGTCGCGACCGCCTGATGCGCGGCGCGTTCCTGTTCGGATTCGTTGGGCAGGTGATCGCCGATGGCGAGCACCGCGGTGAGCAGACTGAGGTGGTAGCCGGCCAGCCCCTGGACCTGTTGGCGGCCCATCAGGTCGGTGACCAGGGCGCCCACGTCGCCGCCCTGGCCGACGTAGCGGTCGTACCCGAGCCGGGCCATCAGCTCCGCCCACGCGCGTGCGGTGGCCGCGGCGTCCCAGCCGGCCTCCGTCGGCTCGGACGAGAACCCGTAGCCGGGCATTGAGGGCAGCACCAGGTCGAACGCGTCCTCGGCGGTGCCGCCGTATGCGGTCGGGTCAGTCAGCGGACCGATGGTGTCGAGCAGCTCGATCACCGAACCGGGCCAGCCATGCGTCATGATCAGCGGCAACGCGTTCTCGTGCCGAGACCGGACGTGGATGAAGTGGACCTGCATCCCGTCGATCTCGGTCGTGAACTGCGGCAGCGCGTTCAACCGGGCCTCGCACCGCCGCCAGTCGTATTCGGTCGACCAATAGTCGGCCAGTGCCTGCATCGTCGCCTGCTGCCGTCAACGATCGACGCCCCGCCCACGCCCGCCGCGCCGCAACTCGTTCCCGATCTGTGCTCGACATCGGGCGGTCTCTCCTTCGACGACGCACTCGACGTGACACGGCGCGTGCTGGGGCGCAAGCACCCTGACCGCGTCACCACACGCAGGTGGTCAAGATCGCTCAGCGTCTGTGCGATTACGGCTGGGTCTGCCGCTTCTTCACGCTTCAGGTGGAAGACGCCGCGGTGCGCGTGAATGGCGAGTGCGCCGATGATTATTCGCTGCCCGTCGGGATCGCAATCGTCAAGGACTTCTGCGACCGGTGGAATGGCTGCCCAGAAGAGGCATGCCGCGGTTGACGCTCGCCGGCGGCAGGGGAGCCCGGTAGCGCCCTACTGGCCGGGAGCCATCGCTCGCCTTCCACCGGACCCCGAATAGGCAGTAGCAGATCCGGCATCGGGCGTTCGCAGGTGGCATGTTCGGCTCCGCGCGGGACCCACGCCTGCACTCCCGACAGGCGGTACCGCAACTCTCGACCAACGCGGAACCCGCGCGGGCCGCGGTGGGCGTGGCGGAGGTCATGGATCGTCTGGACCGGGACGCCGCGGGCGGCGAGCTCGCTGGTGGTCAGGACCGGTTCCAGCCCAGGGAACGGATGCGATTTCTCAGTCATGCCAGTCAGGTGCGCCGCCATGCCGAGCGATCACGAGGCCGGGCGAGGGGCAGCTGAGGCAGTGATGAGGAAATCCGGCGCAGCGTGACGCTGCGCCGGATTCGGGCCGAGTCAGAAACCATTTCTGACCGGGACTTCTTGGTTGCGGGGGCAGGATTTGAACCTACGACCTCTGGGTTATGAGCCCAGCGAGCTACCGAACTGCTCCACCCCGCGGCACAAGAGACAACACTAGCAGGCGTCCGAGGGCTCGTCCAATCGAGCGCGGCGTCCTCGCGGCATCCGCTCAGATCGCGAGCGCCACGAGCACGAGCGCCGGAACGAGCACCATCGGAGCCACCAGCCGCCAGTAGCGGAGGTCGCCGAAGAGGATGGCCAGCGCGCGGACGATGGTGGCGATGCTCACGAAGACGACGAGCGTGCGCCCGACCTCGGGGAACCCGAGATTCACGGCGACCACTCCGGCGATCGCCCCGGTCCCCCACGCGAGGTTCGAGAAGCCGTAGGAGATGGCCCACGGGCGCACGATCTCCTGGTTCTCGGGCTCGATCAGGAAGACACCGCGCAGGCTGGGGCTGCGGAAGAAGAAGGCGGAGAGGATCCCGAGGAACGCGACGCCGAGCCCTTCGACGATCGCGAGGATCTGGGCGACCACGCTCATGCGCACAGTGTCCTCGCCGGGGAGAAACACGACAAGACCCCAGATCGGATGTCACGCGCCCGCGTCCCGTCAGCGCGGTGCGACGCCGAGTCAGCGCGAGGGGGCCAGCGCGACGAGCTCGTACGAGAGCGGCAGCCACTGCTCGGCCGGCCAGCCGAACATGCCCTCGCCCTGCGGCACGGCCATCGGGAAGATCCGCCACGGCACCTGGAAGTGCTCGGCCAGCTCATCGACCTCGAGCCCCGCGGCGCGCACGGCGCCGACCACTTCGCCGAGCGGATGCATCCACTCCCACGTGCGCGCGTGCCTGATGCTCGCGTCGGGGTCGGCGTAGTCGGACGGGTCTTCGAGCACGTCGGGTTCGCCGCCGCCGTACGCGTACTGGAACGTCGGGAGGCCGCCAGGGGCCCCGTCCCCGTCGAACACGAAGGCCGCCGGATGCCCGTCGGCGAAATAGAGACGGCCACCCGGTTTCAAGAACCAGGCGACGATGCGCGCCCACTCAGCGACATCCGGGAGCCACCCGATGGTGCCCCAGGTGGTGAACACGAGATCGAACGACTCGGGCTCGGGGAGCGCGTGGCGGGCGTCGTAGAGGTTCGCCTCGACGAATCGTGCGCGATCGCCGAGGCCGAGCACGTCGGCCATGCGTCGCGCCTCCTCGACGGCGGGACGGGAGAAGTCGAGTCCGACGACCGTCGCGCCGCGGTTCGCGAGCGAGAGGGTGTCGGAGCCGAAGTGGCACTGCAGGTGCAGCACCCGCACCCCGTCGAGGCCGTCGGGGTGCAGCCGGTCGATCCCGGCGCGCGCGATGGGGTCGAGCACCCCGTCGCCGCGGTGGAGCGGCTCCCGGTCGTAGAAGTCCGATGCGACGTGCACCGGGACTCGCTCGTCCCAGTTGGCGCGGTTGTCGTCGAGCCAGTCGCCGTGGCGGAGGTCGACGGCCACGTCACTGGTCCTGGGTGATCGCGAGCAGCTGGGCGATGATCTCCGCGAGCTGGGCGTCGGCGGCGCCGTACGCCGCCCAGTCGCCCTCGGAGAGCGCGGCCTGCTTGTTCTTCAGGGCCTGCGATGCCTGGTTCAGGAGCGCCTGGACCTCGTCGCTCGGCTGCGGCGCCACCGCCGTGCCGTCGTCGGGCGGGGTCGTGGGCGTGGCGTTCGGGTCCACCGCGTTGTCGCCCGCCTCGGCGCCGGAGTCGCCGCCGAAGAGCACGTCGAGCGCCGCATCGAGGGTGTCCTGGAACGCGATCTGGTCGCCGAAGGCGACGAGCACCTTCTGCAGCAGCGGATAGCTCGTGTTGCCGGTCGACTTCACGTAGACGGGCTGCACGTAGAGCAGGCCACCGCCCACGGGCACCGTCAGCAGGTTGCCGTTGATCACCTCGGACTGGCCCTGCTTCAGCAGGTTCAGCGACTGGGACACCGTGGGATCGCCGTTGAAGGTGTTCTGGACCTGGCCCGGACCCGGCACGTTGTCGTCCTCGGGCAGCGTCAGCAGCCTCAGCTTGCCGTAGCCGTCGGATCGCTCGCCGTCGCTCGCTCCCGCGTCGGAGTCGACGGCGAGGTAGCCGCGCAGCACGTTGCGGCTCTGGTCGCCTCGCGCCTCGGGGATGAACGTCGAGTAGAGGGAGTACGCGGGCTCCTCCTGCCCGGGCATCTGCATCGTCAGGTAGTACGGCGGCTGCAGCAACGTCGAGTTCGCGCCGGCCGTGGGGTCGTTGGGCGTCGTCCACGCGTCCTCACGCGAGTAGAACGAGGACGGGTCGGTCACGTGGTACCGGCCGAGCACCGCGCGCTGCATCTTGAAGAGGTCGGCGGGGTACCGCACATGGCTCATCAGCGCACCAGACATCTCGCTCATCGGCTTGAGCGAGTTCGGGAAGATCTTCTGCCACGTCTGCAGGATCGGGTCCTCGTCGTCCCAGGCGTAGAGGGTCACCGAGCCGTCGTAGGCGTCGACCGTGGCCTTCACCGAGTTGCGGATGTAGTTGACCTCGTCGAACGGCAGCGACTGGGGCAGGCCCTCGCTGTCGGCGATGGCCTCGCTCATGCTGACCTTGTTGGAATACGGGTACTGGTCGGTGAGCGTGTAGCCGTCGACGATCCACACGATGCGTCCGTCGACGACCGACGGGTACGTGTCGGAGTCGATCGTGAGGTACGGCGCCACCTTCTTCACGCGATCGATCGGGTCGCGGTCGTAGAGGATCTGCGACTCGTCGTTCACCGCCTCGGAGAGGAAGATCTGCTCCGACTGGAACTTCAGCGCGTAGACGAGCTTCGTGAAGACGTTGTCGAGCTTCGGTCCGCCGTCGCCCTCGAACGTGGTCTGCGTCTGCTGATCGCTCTCGCCGCCGGCGGGATAGTCGAGCTCGACGGGGTCCTCCCCCTCGGGGGCGCCGACGATCGAGTAGGCCGGGGACTCCTCGCCGAAGTAGACCCGCGGCTCGAAGTCGCCGAGGGTGCCCGCCGACGGGATGCCCGACTGCAGGAACACGGGCTGGCCGTCGACCGAGCGCTGGTTTCCGGCTGCCGCGACGAGGCCGTAGCCGTGGGTGTAGACGACGTGCGAGTTGAACCACGTCTCGGCGTCGCCGAGGCCCGAGAGCGCGAGGTCGCGCACCGCGACCACGGTGTCCTGCGTCGTGCCGTCGATGTCGTACCGGTCCACGTCGAGCGCCTCGGGGAACTGGTAGTACTGGCGGAACTGCTCGAGCTGCTGGAACGCCGGGCTGATCACGAGCGGGTCCATCAGGCGGATGTTCGCCGTCGTCGCGGCATCCGACCGCAGTGCGCCGGGCTCGGCGTCGGTCTTCGCCTCGAAGGGGATCGTCTCGATGTCGGCGACGCCGTAGGCCTCACGGGTGAGGTCGATCGAGCGTTCGATGTATGGCGCCTCGAGCGAGCGGGCGCTCGGGTCGACCTGGAACCGCTGGATGATCCACGGATAGAGGGAGCCGATGATCAGGCTCGAGACCACGAGGAGCGCGACGCCCACGAGCGGCAGCCGCCAGCGGCCGATGAGCGCGGTGACGAAGAAGAGGATCGCGACGCCGACGGCAGCCGCCGCCAGGATCTGGCGCCCCGGGATGACGGCGTTCACGTCGGTATATCCCGCGCCGGTGATGAGGGTGCTGTTCTCGGTGACGGTCGCGTACTGGTCGAACCAGATGCTGACGCCCTGGAGCAGCAGGTAGAGGCCGGCCGTCACGGCGATCTGGATGCGAGCCGACTTCGAGATGACGACCTCGCGCCCGCTCACGCGGATCGAGCCGTAGAGGTAGTTCGTCGCGATGACGAGGAGCAGCGAGAGCAGCACCACGGCCGACGCGAAGCCGACGATCGAGCGGTAGAAGGGCAGCTCGAAGACGAAGAAGCCGATGTCGAAGCCGAACTGCGGGTCGTTCGTGCCGAACGGGGTGCGGTTCAGCCAGGTGAGCGTGAGCTCCCATCGGCTCGACGTCGAGACGCCCGCGAAGATGCCGAGCACCACGGGGATGCCGTACATCGCGAGGCGGCGCAGGGGTTCGAAGACCTCCTGGTAGCGGTCGAGCTGCGAGTTCAGCTTCGCGTAGACGGGGCGCGTGCGGTAGGCGATCTGGATGGACGCCCACACGGGGACCGCCATCGCGAGGAACCCGATCAGGAAGAGGACGAGGCGTGCGACCCACTCGGTCGTGAGCACGTCCACGAAGCCGAGCTGGTCGTACCAGAGCACGTCCGCGTAGAGGCCCACGAACACGAAGAACGCGATGAGGAGCAGGGCCACCACCCCGATCGTGATCGCGATCGGCGCGCGGCGGCGCGGCATCCTCGGTTCGTGCGGCTGTGCAGACACTCTTCGCCTCTTGTTCGGTCGCTGTGGGATCGAGACTCCATCCTAGAGTCGCGTTCCTTTGAAACTGCTGTTCAGGCGGCGGGGCAGGATGCGAAGGCGGAGGTGTCCTCGCCGTCGCCGATCGCCTCGACCACGGAGCGCGCCTCATCGAGGGTCTTCACCGCGAAGACTCGCATGCCGTCGGGGACATGTCCGGTCACCTCGTCGCAGTTCGACGCCGGAGCGAGGAACCAGTCCGCTCCCGCCTCATCGGCCCCCCAGAGCTTCTGGCGGATGCCGCCGATCGGCCCCACCTGGCCTGACGAGTCGATCGTGCCGGTGCCGGCGAGGACCTCGCCGCCCGTCATCTCGCCGGGCGTGAGCTTGTCGACGATGCCGAGGGCGAACATCATGCCCGCGCTGGGGCCGCCGACGTTGTCGAGCTGCAGCACCACGTCGATCGGGAAGACGTAGTGCATGCGCACGCCGACGCCGAGCACCACGGTGCCGTCGCGGTCGACTGGCGTGACCTCGAGCGTCTGCTCGGCACCGTCGCGCACGACGAGGAGGCTGGCGGGCTCGTCGGCCCCGTTCTCGCGCACGGCGGCGCGCAGCTCGTCGACGGAGTTCACGGCGGTGCCGTCGACGCTGACGATGACGTCGCCCTCCTCGAGCACGCCCGCCGCGGGCGAGTCGTCGACGACGCCCGCCACCGTCACCTCGCGCGGGAACTCGTAGCCGAGCTCGACGAGGGCGGCCGCGATCGCGTCCTGCTGGGAGTCGACCATGGCCGCCTCGTTCTGGGCGTCGCGATCGGTGTCGCTCACGCCGGGAGGGAAGACCGCCTCGACCGGTACGGCCGACCGCGTGCGGTCGAACCAGGCGGCGACCACCTCGAGCCAGTTCGGGGTCTGCCCCGGACGGCCGCGAACGGTGACGGTGAGCAGGTTGAGCTCGCCGTCGGTGGGGAACGTCTCGGCATCGGGGATCTCGATGAGCGGCACCTCCTCACCGTCGTGCTCGGCGGTGCCCAGCGTGTCGTAGACGGGTCCGGGCTGCTCGATCACGTACGGCGACGGGAGCAGGGCGAAGAGGATGCCGATGGCCACGGCGACGGCGAGCGCGGTCCAGCCGATGCGCTCCCGACGCGAGCGGCGACCCTGCGGGCGCGGCGACGGGTCGTCGTCGAAGAGGGCCATCCGTGGTTCCTTCCGGGCGATCGAATCGCCGAGTGCGAGCGCCGGGGCCGGCGTTGTTCGCGAAGGGCGGACACCCGGAACGCCCAGCCTAGGCCATTTCCCAGACACGCGCCCGAGGCCCGGGACTACGGTGGAAACAGACGCGACTGGAGGTGGCTCACGTGGCCGATCGGGACGACGAGCCTGGCGACAAGAACCCCGAAGACGAGTTCCGCGACATGCTGCGGGAGCTCCTCTCGGGGTCGGGCGGCATCGATCCGTCGCGGCTCGCCGGAGCCGCCGGACTGCCGAACGACCCGGCGAGCCTCGCCGCGCTCTTCGGGCAGCTGCAGGCCGCCATGAACCGCAGCGGCGACGACATCGACTGGAGCGTCGCCGTGCGCCAGGGCGAGGAGCGCGCGGCATCCGGCCAACTGCAGATCACCCCCGAGGAGCGCGCGCGGCTCGATCAGGCACTGCAGGTCGCCTCGTTGTGGCTCGACCCGGTCGTCGACTTCTCGGCGCTCCCCGACACGCCTGAACTGCTCACCCGGCGCGCATGGGTCGCCGCCACCATGCCGGTCTGGTCGCAGCTCGCCGAGCCCGTCGCGCTCAGCATCTCCGACTCGCTCACCCGCGTGATGAGCGAGCAGGCTCCTGAGGAACTCCGATCGATGATCCAGGGTGCGAGCCGCATGATGCGCGGCATCGGCGGCGCCCTCTTCGCCATGCAGCTCGGACAGGTCGTCGGGCAGCTCGCCACCGAGGTGGTCTCGGGCGGCGACATCGGCATCCCGCTGCAGAGCGAGGGCCGCGCCGTGCTCGTGCCCCAGAACGTCGCCGAGTTCGGCAACGGCCTCGACATCCCCACCGACCAGGTCGAGCTGTACCTCGCGGTGCGCGAGATCGCGCATGCCCGGCTGTTCCGGCACGCGCGCTGGCTGCGGCTGCACCTCATCAGCGCGATCACCGCCTTCGCGCGCGGCATCGACATCGACACCGACCGCCTCGAGCAGCTCGCCGAGGGCTTCGACCCGTCGAACACCGAGGAACTCCGCGACGCGGTCGTGAACGGCGCGCTCATCCGCCCCAAGAGCGAGGCGCAGGATGCCGCGCTCGGCCGTCTCGAGACGATGCTCGCGCTCGTCGAGGGCTGGGTCGACGCGGTCACGGCCGACGCCACCGACCGCCTGCCCAGATCCGATGCGATCGCCGAGTCCATCCGCCGGCGCCGCGCCTCGGGCGGACCGGCCGAATCGGCGTTCGCCACGCTCGTCGGCCTGGAGCTGCGTCCGCGTCGCCTCCGGGAGGCCGCGGCGATGTGGCGTGCCGTCACAGAGGCGGTCGGCGTCGAGGGCCGCGACGCCCTCTGGGCGCACCCCGATCTGCTGCCGACGAGCGCCGACCTCGACGACCCGAGCGCGCTGATCGCCCGGCTCACCGGAGTCGAGACCGCGGAGTCGGCCGCCGACGACGAGTTCGACCAGGCGCTCGAGCAGCTCCTGCGCGGGGAGACGCCGGCCGCCCCTGGCGAGGACGGCGAGGAGCCGAAGGCCTGACGCCGACCGCCGGTCTCGCCCCGAGGCCTGGCCCCCGGCGCACGACCTGTGGACGGATGCCGCAGCCGACCTCGCGCGTCGGGCATGCTCTCGGCATGTCACCGCGCATCGACCCGGCCCTCCCCCTCGTCTGGCGCACGCCGGTCGACCTCCAACTGGGTGCGACGACGCCGCGCGTGGTGATCCGCGACGCGGGCGACCTCGAGACCGGGCTGATCGCGGCACTCCGGCACGGGGCGAGCGTCGAGACGCTGTGCACGATCGGCAGCGGGCTCGGCGGCGAACGCGAGGAGGTGCTCGGGCTCGTGGCGGCGCTCGAGCCGGCGTTCGAGGCCACGCAGCCGTCACCGGCCCGCACGCGCGGCGGCGCAGCGCCGATCGTCGTGGTCGACGCCGACGACGCGCTCACCGGCCGGCTCGGTGGCGACCTCCTGGCCCTCGGCTACCGGGTGCTGCGGCCTGGGCCCGACGGAGTGCTGGTGGAGTGCGGCCCGACCGCCGGCTCTCGCGACGACGACGTCTCCGTCGACGCGCCCGGCCTCGCCGACACGATGCACCTCGCCGACTCGGTCGACCTCGTCGTGATCGTGGCGCCATGGGTGGTGCCGCCGGCGAGGCACCTCCCATGGCTGCGCCGTGACATCCCGCACCTCGCCGTCGTGTTCGACGACACCGGCACCCGCATCGGCCCGCTCGTGGAACCCGGCTCCGGATCGTGCCTGCGCTGCATCGACCTCGACCGACGCGACCACGACGCGGCGTGGCCGGTGATCGCGGCGCAACTCGCGGGTCGCGCGGCCGCCACCTGCACGACACTCGCCGCCATCGAGGCGACCGCCGTGGCCGTGGCCGTCATCGACGACCGGCTCCGACGCGGCTCGAACCCCTTGGCCTCTGCCTCGCTCCTGTTCAGCCGCGAACGACCGGCCGCGCTCCCCCGCCTGCACCGGCACGAGCCGCATCCCGAGTGCGGCTGCCGAGCTCCTGGAGGAATCTCGACGGCTCCCGCTCGCCTCGATGCGCACCGCCGGCCCGCGCCCACGACAGCGTCAGCCGCCGCCGTGCCCGCGTGATGCCCACGTAGAGCAGCCTGCGCTCCTCGTCGATCGCATCGAAGCCCTTCGCGTAGGCGATCGGCAGCATGCCCTCGGTGAGTCCGACGATGTGCACCTCGTCCCACTCGAGCCCCTTCGCGGAGTGCAGGGTCGCGAGCGTCACGGCCGACACCGTGGGCTCGTGCTGCGCCTCGGCGCGGGCGCGCAGCTCGTCGGCGAACTCGCGGAACGTCGTGCCCGCAGGGGCGTCGTCGACGAGGCGTGCGAGGGCGTTCAGCGATTCCCACCTGGCGCGAACGGCGCCCGGGCCCTCGGGCGGCTGCGACGTCCAGCCCATCGAGCGCAGCACGTCGCTGACCGACTTGAACAGGGGTTCCCCCAAGATGGTGAGCGCGGCCGCTCGCAGCGCGTGGACCGCCTCGCGCACCTCGGGCCGGTCGAAGAATCGCGCCGATCCGCGCACCCTGGAGCCGACGCCGACCTCGTCGAGCGCGCGTTCGAGGATGGCCGACTGCGAGTTCACGCGCATGAGCACCGCGATGCTCTCGGGCCGCACGCCCGCGTCGATCCGGTCGCGGATGCGGGTGGCCACACCTCTGGCCTCGGCGAGCTCGTCGGCGAACTCCAGCACGAGGGGCTCGGGCGAGGTGCCGGCAGCGGGCGGCGTCGCCGAAGCGGCATCCGTTGTCGGTGCGGCATCCGTTGTCGGTGCGGCATCCGTTGTCGGTGCGGCATCCGTCGACGAAGCGGCACCCGTCGGCGGCGCGGGCGAGGTCACCGCGTGCAGCTGCAGCGCGCCCGCCCGGCCGCGCATCAGCCGGTTGGCGGCGTCGACGACCTCGGGAGTCGAGCGGTAGTTGCGCTCGAGCCGGACGAGCGTCGCGTCCTCGTAGCGGCGCTCGAATCCGAGCAGGTACTCGGGCGTGGCACCGGCGAACGTGTAGATGGTCTGGCTGGCGTCGCCGACGACGCACACATCGCGGCGACCGCCCAGCCACAGGTCGAGGAGCTGCTGCTGCGCCGGCGACACGTCCTGGTACTCGTCGACGACGAAGTGCCGGTAGCTCTCGCGCACGTGCATCGCCACTGACGGCTCCGACTCGATCATGCCCGCGATCGCGAGCAGCACGTCCTCGAAGTCGAGCATGCGGCGCTCGTCCTTCAGGTGCTCGTAGCCGGCGACGAGGGCGAGCATCTGGTCGGTGCTCAGCGTGCCGGGCGCGCCCCGAGCGGCGAGCCGCTGCTCGTACGCGTCCATGCCGACGGCACTGACCTTGCGCCACTCGATCTCGGCGGCGACGTCGCGCAGCGTCGGCACGTCGACGCGCAGGCGCAGGCGCTCGGCCGCCTCGCCGAGGAGACGGCCCTTGTAGTCGAGCACCCTCGGCGCCGAGCCGCCGACGACGAGCGGCCAGAAGTGATTCAGCTGGGCAAGCGCGGCCGCGTGGAACGTACGTGCCGCCACGCCCTCGGCGCCGAGGGCCCGAAGGCGGGCTCGCAGCTCGGCGGCGGCCCTGGAGGTGAACGTGAGGGCCATCACGCGAGCCGGGTCGTAGGCGCCGGAGGCCACGCCGTAGGCGATGCGGTGGGTGATCGCGCGCGTCTTGCCGGTGCCGGCGCCGGCGAGCACGCAGACCGGCCCGATGAGCGCCTCGGCGACCACGCGCTGGTCGTCGTCGAGCGCGGCGAGCAGCGGGTCGGATGCCGCGTTCACGTCGTCGTCCACGGACGAGACTCGGGCACGGGGCCGCCGTACCACCGCTCGAGCAGCCACCGCGCGATCGACGTGCCGCCCGGAAGCGCGACCTCCTGCGCGGCCGTCGCGAGCTCGTCGCGGGAGAACCAGCGCAGCGCGAGGATCTCGACGCCGTCGGGTATGGCCGTCGAGGGCGTGGAGCCGTCGGCCACGCGCGCCGTGAACCCGAGCATCAGGCTGGCCGGCAGGGGCCACGGCTGCGACCCGCGGTACTCGACGCGGTCGACCCGCAGTCCGGCCTCCTCGCCGACCTCGCGGATGACGGCGGCCTCGAGCGATTCGCCCGGCTCGACGAACCCGGCGAGCAGCGAGAATCGGTTCTGCTCCCAGAGGGCGTTCGAGCCGAGCAGCACCCGGTCCTCGTCATCGGTGACGAGCACGATCACGGCGGGGTCGGTGCGCGGGAACAACAGCGTGCCCTCACGGTCGCAACGGCGCGCCCATCCGGCCTGCACCACGGTGGTCGTCGATCCGCACCGCGGGCAGAACGGTGCGGCCGCGTGCCAGTTCGCGAGGGCGAGGGCCTCCGTGAAGAGTCCGGCGTCACGATCGCCCAGCACCGGCGCAGCGGCCCGCAGGTTCGCCCAGCGCCCATGCTCGGGCTCGAGCCTCGCGGCGGCGTCGTCGTCGAGCACGCGGAGCTCGATCGGCGTGCCGGGGGGAAGGTCATCGCTCGACG
>NZ_WJSP02000390.1 GCF_009720255.1 Agromyces humi
GCGGTCGCGTCACCGGGTTCCGGCACGGCGTCGCCCGTGGCGAGCGGATGCCCCGCAGCAACCCACGCGCCGAGGCCGCCGTCGAGCATCCGCACGTCGGCGAAGCCCGCGTGCCGCAGCAGCCACCAGGCGCGGGCGGCCGACTGGTTGCCGAGGTCGTCCATGACCACGGCGGTGTCGCCGTCGTGGAGGCCCCAGCGCCGCATCGCCGCGGTGAACGCCGTCTCCGAGGGCAGCGGATGCCGCCCCTCGCCGATCGCGTCGTGGTCGGCGAGCTCGTGGTCGAGGTCGACGTAGACGGCTCCCGGTACGTGCCCGGCGCCGAACGCGGGGCGGCCGTCGGGCACCGCGAGGCTCCACCGCACGTCGAGCACCACCGTGTGCGAGGCCGGCCGGCCGGCGCGCTCCTCGTCCAGTCGATGGGCGAGCTCGTCGGCGGAGATGAGGATCGGCATGCCTCCATCCTGCCCGGATCGTGACCACGGCCCGCCATGTCCCGCTCGGGGCATCCGTCAACCCGCTCGATTCCGCTCTCGGCATACGACTCGCCCGGGCGGCACGGGAGCCGCTCGGTAGAATGGCAGGACGGAACGGTGCGAGCGCGAGGAGAGTGGATGATCGCCTGCCTCGCTGCGTTCGCGGCCGTCGCGCTGCTGACGCCGCTCGCCGCGAGGCTGCTCGGACGCCGGGTCTTCGCGGTCATCGCGCTCGTGCCCGCCGCCGTCTTCGTGCTGCTGCTCACGTGGCTCCCGGGCGTGCTCGCGGGCGACCCGGTGGTCGAGTTCGTGCCCTGGGTGCCGCAGCTGGACCTCGCCCTGTCGTTCCGCCTCGACGCGCTCGCGCTGCTGCTGGCCCTCATCGTCACCGGCGTCGGCGCCCTCGTGCTGCTCTACTGCACGCACTACTTCGCCGACGACGAGCCGGCCCTCGGGCGGTTCGCCGGGCTGCTGCTCGCCTTCGCGGGCGTGATGCTCGGCCTCGTCACCGCCGACGACGTGTTCCTCCTCTTCATCTTCTGGGAGGCGACGAGTGTGCTCTCGTACCTCCTGATCGGCCACTACACCGGACGCAAGGAGAGCCGCGGTGCGGCGCTGCAGGCGCTCACCGTCACCACGTTCGGCGGCCTCGCCATGCTGGTCGGGCTCGTCGTGCTCGTGGCCGACGCCGGCACGAGCTCGCTGTCGGAGCTCGTCGCACACCCGGTGACCGGCGCCGCCGGCGAATGGGCCATCGCGCTCGTGCTCGTCGGGGCGATCTCGAAAAGCGCGCTCGTGCCCTTCCACTTCTGGCTCCCCGCCGCGATGGCCGCGCCCACGCCCGTGTCCGCGTACCTGCACGCGGCCGCCATGGTGAAGGCGGGTGTCTACCTCGTCGCGCGGCTGGCCCCCGGCTACGCCGACCTCGAGGTGTGGCATCCGATCGTGGTCGTGCTCGGCGTGCTCACGATGCTGGTGGGCGGATGGCGCGCCCTTCGCCAGTACGACCTGAAGCTGCTGCTCGCCTACGGCACCGTCAGCCAGCTCGGCTTCCTCGTGCTCGTGACCGGGTTCGGCACGCGCGACGCCGCGCTCGCGGGCGTCACACTGCTGCTCGCGCACGCCCTGTTCAAGGCGGCGCTGTTCCTCGTGGTCGGCATCGTCGACCACTCGGCCGGCACCCGCGACTGGCGCAAGCTCTCGGGTCTGGGGCGGCGGATGCCGGTGATCGCGACGATCGCGTTCGTCGCCGCCGCGTCGATGGCCGGGATCCCGCCGCTGCTCGGCTTCGTGGCGAAGGAGGCCGTGTTCACGGCCTTCCTCGACGCCGTCGCCGCCTCGGAGCCATGGGCGTGGATCGCCCTCCTGGGCGCGTTCCTCGGCTCGGTGCTCACCGTCGCCTACTCCGTGCGCTTCGTGTGGGGCGGGTTCTTCACCCGCGAGGGCCAGGAGCCCACCCCCCTGCACGCGCCGAGCCGGGCCATCGGCATCGCTCCCGGAATCCTCTCGGCCGCGAGCGTCGTCTTCGCCTTCGCGATCGGCTTCATCGAGCCGCTCCTCACGGCCTACGCCGACGAGCTCCCCGGCTCCGAGGCGTACCACCTCGCGCTCTGGCACGGCCTCGAGCCGGCCCTCTACGTCTCGTTGGTGGTCTTCGCACTCGGCGGCCTGCTCGTGTGGGAGCGCCGGCGGGTGGCGCGTCTTCAGGCGGCGGTCTCCCCCGTGGTCGACTCGGCCCGCGGCTACCTCGGCATCGTCTCGGTCGTCGACCGGGTCGCGGCATCCGTCACGACCGCCATCCAGCACCGCGGGCTGCCCGGCTACCTCGCGATCATCATCACGGTGTTCATCGGCGGCCTCGGCGCCGCGTCGATCATGAACACCACCTGGCCCGACGAGCTGCGGCCCTGGGACTACCCGTCGCAGCCGTTCCTCGCCCTGGTCATGGCGATCGCGGCCGTCGCCGCGGCCACCGTTCGCCAGCGCATGACCGCGGTGCTCCTCGTGAGCGTCACCGGCTACGGGCTCGTCCTGCTGTTCGGCATGGCCGGCGCCCCCGACCTCGCACTCACGCAGGCGCTCGTCGAGACGATCGTCGTCGTGGTCTTCGTGCTCGTGCTGCGCCGGCTGCCGAAGCAGATCGCCCAGCGCAACCCGCCGGTGCACAAGCTGGCGCGCGGCATCATCGGCGCGCTCGCCGGCATCGTGATGGGCATCGTCGGACTCATCGCACTCGGCGCGCGCATCCAGCCCACGATCGCCGGCGGGCTGCCCGCCCTCGCCCTCGAGGCGCACGGCAAGAACATCGTGAACGTCATGCTCGTCGACCTGCGCGCCTGGGACACGCTCGGCGAGATCTCGGTGCTCGTCGCGGTGGCCACCGGCGTCGCGAGCCTCATCTTCGTGTCGGGCCGCACGGGCGGGGCGCCGCGGCTCGACGACCTCGACGACGACGTCGCGCCCGTGAACCGCCGCGAGCGCCTGCAGCCCGTGCCCGAGCCCGCTTCGAGCATCCGCGCTCCCCGCACGAGCCTCGCCGACACCGAGGGCGAGACGGATGCCGCAGCCGACGCGGCCTCGACCCGGCAGACGTGGCTCCTCGCCGGGCGCACCCTCTCGCCGCGCAACCGCTCGATCCTCATCGAGGTGCTCGTGCGCCTGCTCTTCCACCCGGCGATCATCGTGTCGGTCTACCTCCTCTTCGTCGGCCACAACGCACCGGGCGGCGGCTTCGCGGGCGGCCTCCTGGCCGGCCTGGCGCTCGTCGCCCGATACCTCGCCGGCGGGCGGTACGAGCTCGGTGAGGCG
>NZ_WJSP02000391.1 GCF_009720255.1 Agromyces humi
GTCGGGCACGCGGCGATCCAGCTCGCCCGCTGGTCGGGCGCGCGCGTGATCACCACGGTGAGCTCGCCCGAGAAGGCCGCGCTCGCGACCGCGGCGGGCGCCCACCACGTCGTGAACTACCGAGAGGGCGATACGGCCGAGGCGATCCGCGAGCTCGCGCCCGACGGGGTCGACCAGGTCGTCGAGGTCTCCCCCGCACGCAATGCCGAGCTCAACGCGAGGGTGCTCGCGAACCACGGCACCGTCGCCGTCTACGCGACCGACGGCGGCGCCGAGATGACGCTCGACGTGCGCCACCACTTCGCGCTCAACGTGCGCGCTACCAGTTCCTGCTGCTCTACACGGTGGGCGACGCGGCCTTGGCTGCGGCCGCCGAGGACCTCGACCGGGCTCTCGCCGACGGCGCGCTCGACGTGGGCGAGGCTGCGGGCCTGCCGCTCACGAGGTTCCCGCTCGAGCGCACCGCCGACGCCCACGACGCGGTCGAGGCCGGCACCGTCGGCAAGGTGCTCATCGATGTCACCGACGCCTGACCTCACCCGGGCCGTGAGCCCGCGATAGGCTCGCCGCCGTGGCCGCCGCGATCGCCCTGACCGTCATCCTCGCCCTGCTCGCCGTCTTCCAGCTGGCGCTCGTGCTCGGCGCGCCGCTCGGGCGCTTCGCCTGGGGCGGCACCCATCGGGTGCTCCCCGCGCGACTCCGCATCGGCAGCGCCGTGTCGATCGTGGTCTCTGCGGTGATCGCGGTGCTCGCGCTCGACCGCGCAGGCGCGATCGACCTCGTGCCCGATATCGTGTCGACGGTCGGCATGTGGGTCGTCTTCGCCTACTTCGTGCTCGGCATCCCGCTCAACGCGATGTCGCGAAGCCGCCCCGAGCGATACACGATGACGCCGGTCGTCGCGGTGCTGGCGATACTGAGCCTCATCGTCGCGCTGTCCTGAGCGCGTCGCCGGTCAGGTTCAGTCCGCGACCCGCGTGTGCACCATCCGCCAGTTGATCGGCGCCCAGGTCGCACCGCCGTCGAACGAGAAGTCCTGTTCCCACACGGGATGCTCCGTCGCCGTCTCGATCCAGTGGAACCTCGCGAGGAAGGGGATGCCGTCGCGCTCCCCGGGCCCGACGAACGTGCCCACCCCGTCGTGGAAGCGCCCGCGCACCGGATCGTCGAGGACGCCCGGGTTGGCGGCGGACGCCCACCAGATCGCCCACTCGTCGGCGTCGGGCGAGTAGAGGCGGAGGGTGAAGCCGTTGAACGCCGTGCCGTCGTCGAGCGTGCCGACGGTCTCATCGGCCGTGCCGAGGCCGCCGAGGATCGGGGCGACGTCGGAGCTCGTCTCGAACGTGGTCCAGGTCGTGCACTCCGGGTCGAACGGGTCGGCCAGGCGCTCGTGCCGCACCGCCCATCGGCCGAGGATGAAGTCGAAGTCGGAGGTGCTCATGCCGTCACGCTACGGCGTCCCTGCGACATCCGCCGGGGACGTCCCAGGGTGAAGCCGGTCTGCGGCGCCCGCCGATCAGGCGTGCTGGTCGGGCTCGCCCTCCTCGGGCTCCACCGCCCACGACGGCGGCTCGTCCTTCCCCGACTCCTCGGCCTTCTCCGCGTCGTCGGAGGTGGGCTGCACGGCGCCGGCCGCGTGGTGCACGGGGGCGTACACGGTGTAGAGCCGCAGCGGCACGTCGCCGGTGTTCTCCACGTCGTGCCAGGTGCCGGCCGGCACCTGGATGCTCCAGCCGTCGCCGACGTCCTCCTGGAAGCTGAGGTCGTCCTTCGACGGGCCCATCTTCACGCGTCCGCGCCCCGCGTCGAGTCGCAGGAACTGGTCGGTCTCGGGATGCGACTCGAGGCCGATCGACTCGCCGACCGGGATCGACATCAGCGTGACCTGCAGGTACTTGCCGGTCCAGGCGACGGTGCGGTAGTTGGCGTTCTGCCTCGTCGCGGTCTCGATGTCGAAGGCGTTCGGCTCGGGCCCGTTGTCGGTGATGTCCATGGTGTCGCTTCCCCTTCCCACGATGGTCGGTCGACGGATGCCGCACGGCGGCGTTCCTCCTCGAGGCTAGCCATCCCCGCGCCGCTGGTGCAGGGGTTGCGCGCCGGGCCCGCGTGGTGGAACGGGCGGTCAGCCCAGGCGCAGCGAGGGCCCGTGGCCGGGCAGCATGACCGCGACCGGCAGCTCGTCGAGCACCTCGGCCATCGACGCGTGCGCCCGGGCGTCGTCGTGGTTGAACATGGGCGCCAGCACGTGCGGGCCGTGCTCCCGAGACGTCGGATGGCCCGTGACGATGCCGTCGCCGCTGATGAGCACGCCGTGGTCGGGCAGCCAGAACATGAGGTGGCCCGGCGTGTGCCCGGGCGTCGGGAGCGGAACGACCCGGTGACCGCTGAAGCGGCGCTCCCGGCCCGGCTCGATCGGGCGCGGATCGGGTACCCCCACGTCGGCGAGGCCGCCCGCGGCGATGGCGCGGGCCGTCCACGCCAGGACCGACGGCCGCCAGAGGCTCGGCAGCAGGTCTCCGACGCCCACCTGGTACGTCACCTCGCGCGTCACATTGGGCAGCTCGTCGGCCGACGCCATCACCGCGGCATCCGGCCATTCGGCCAGCAGCCCGCGAATGGCGCCGATGTGGTCGCTGTGCCCGTGCGTGACCAGCACGGTGGTGAGCTCGCCCCCGACGTCGTCGAGCACGCGGGAGACCCGGGCGAGGTCACTCGGGTAGCCGGCGTCGATGAGCGTGAGCGTGCCGTCACCCGACAGCACGGTCCAGTTCACGAGCGACGTCTGCACGAAGCGGATGCCCGGGGCGATGACCTCGATGGTCGGGCGGGTTCGGCCTGCGGCGCGCATCATGGTCGTCGTGTGGTCAGGACGTCTGGGCCACGATGGCCTGCGCCACGGCCGGCGCGCCGGCTCCCTGGATGGCGTAGACGGAGTCGGCGATGGCGAGGAAGGCGACTGCGGCGCGCCCGTCGGCGCCGTTCGTGAGTGCGCGAGCGTCGGCCGGGGCATCCGCCGGCTCGAACGGCATGAAGGCCGCGTTCGCGTCGGCCGCCGACAGCCGGTCGAAGAGCGGCCCGAAGCCGCGGGCGGTCGTGATCGTCAGCACGGGTCGTCCGTCGACCTGGACGTCGCAGGTGAAGGTGCGTGCGGCCGCGTCGACCGCCTCCTCGAAGGAGCCCGGCGCCGCGGCATCCGGCTCGCTCGCGACGAGCTCGGCTGCCGAGCCCTCGGGCACGTCGAGCGCGTCGAGGATTCCCGGCCCGTCGAGGCCCCCGTTTC
>NZ_WJSP02000392.1 GCF_009720255.1 Agromyces humi
CCGACCTCGCCACCGCCGCCGGGGCGCACGCCCGGGACGCCGACGACTCCCCCGACGTCCCCGCCTGCTCCGACTCCTCCCGAGCGGCGGCGGGGCAGCGCGAAGCCGTGGCTGATCGTCGGAGCGATCGCGGTGGTCGCCATCGGCGCTGCCATCGGCGGCTACGCCCTCCTCCGCCCCGACGACGGCGGTACGACGGATGTCGCCGACGACCAGTCCGTCGTCGACGACCAGTCCGTCGTCGACGACGGATTCGTCGACGACGAGGTGATCGAGCCGCTCACCGTCGACCTCAACGTGCCGATGTACGCAGACTGGACCGACACCGGCCTCTGGTGCGAACCCGGTGAGGTGTTCGAGATCACGGTGACGGGCACTGCGTGGCACGACGCGAGCGCCGAATCGCTCGTCGGCCCCGACGGCCTGACAGCCGGAGAGCACCCCGAGGCGCGCGTGTATGCCGATGCGAACACCGCGTCGGTCATCGGCGGCTTCGACAGCATCCCCGAGATGTTCCCCGTCGGCTCCGGCACGACCTACACCTGCCACGCCGGCGGCCAGCTGTACCTCGGCATCAACGACACCAACCTCGACGGCAACAGCGGCGAGTTCCAGGCGACCGTCACTCTCTGGGAGGGCTGACCGGGGTGGTCGCCCCCGGAAGCACCCACGACCCCGCACCGTGAGGTGAGTTCCATGGACACGTCGATCGAACTGGAGATCGGGCCGGGACCGGAGCCCGGCGCCTACGTCGTTCGCGTCCTCCGTTCCGTCGGCGGCGGCGAGCCGGTCGAGACGATCACGCTCGACGTCGACGAGCTCGTCGCGCAGCGGCCGCACGTCGAGGCGAGCATCCTGTCGTCGTCGGTCTCGGCCCGGCGGATCATGTCGGACACCGAGGCCGCGGTGCAGGAGGTGGGCGTGCGGCTGTTCGACGCGACATTCGCCGGGGACATCCGCACCGCCTACCGCACGAGCGCAGCCGTCGCCGCCGAACGCGGGAAGGGCGTGCAGATCGCGCTCCGGCTCGACGCGCCAGGCCTCGCGGCGCTTCCATGGGAGGCCATGTTCGACCCCGAGACGCAGGCGTACCTCTGCCTGAAGGAGCCGCTCGTGCGGCACGTGCCGGCGCCGTTCTCGCCGCCGGCGCTCACGATCACGCCGCCGCTGAAGGTGCTGGGCATGATCTCGTCGCCGGCGGGGCTGCCGGCGCTCGATGTCGAGGCGGAGCGCGGCCGCCTCGAGGAGGCGCTCCGACCGCACCTGGACGCAGGGCGGGTCGAGCTGCACTGGCTCGACGACGTCAGCTGGATGGGCGTGCACGACAAGCTCCTCGAGGAGGAGTGGCACGTGCTGCACTTCATCGGCCACGGCGGGTACGACACCGAGACCGACGAGGGCGTCCTCGCGTTCGTCGGCCGCACGGGCCGCGTCGACTACGTGCCGGCTTCGAGGCTCGCCGACCTCCTCGACGAGGCGGAGCCCACGCCGCGCCTCGTGGTGCTGAACTCGTGCCAGTCCGGGGCATCCGGAACCGTCGACCTCTTCTCCGGCACCGCGGCGGCGCTCGCGCACAGCGGCATCCACGCGGTCGCCGCGATGCAGTACTCGATCAGCGATGATGCCGCGATCGCGTTCGCGCGTGGCTTCTACAAGGCGCTCGCGCACGGGCGCGGCATCGACGAGGCGGTGCGCAGCGGACGCATCGGCATCCTCGGCCTGAGTCGCGGCACGCTGGAATGGATCACGCCCGTGCTGTACCTGCGCGGTGAGGACACCCGACTCTTCGACATCGCGTCGATGCCGGAGGAGCGTGTCAAGGCCGTCCCGCCACCCCGCCGCAAGGCCTGGCTCGTCGCGGGGGCGATCGGGATCGTCGCGATCGGCGGCGGCGTGACCGCCGCACTGCTGCTGCGCCCCGATACCGGCGGGCCCGGGAGCGGCAACGGGCAGGGCAACGGCGGACAGCCCGTGATGACGGAAGTCACGGTCGAGGTCGACCAGCCCTGGACGGACACGGGCATCTCGTGCGCGGCCGGCGACACGTTCAACATCCGGGCGAGCGGGCGGGCCTGGTTCGAGACGGAGAACACGAACTCGGGACCCGACGGGATGCTCTCGGGCGAGCACTCCGACTCGGCGGTCAGCCTCTCGGTGCACCCATTGGCGCTCATCGGCAGCCTCGACACGGTGGACGAACTCTTCTCCGTGGGGTTGGCGACGACCTACAAGTGCCCAGTCGGCGGTCGGCTCTGGCTCGGCGTGAACGACAACACGCCCGAGGGCAACACGGGCGACTTCACGGCGGCCGTCACGCACCGACCGTCGGGCTGACGCAGGCCGCGCGCGAGACCCCCGTCGGCGCACGGGGCTAGCATCGGGAGCACGCACTCATCGACGGAAGGTCGACATGCCCACCTCCGCAGAGCCCCGCGTGGCCCTCTACTTCGACTTCGACAACATCGTCATCTCGCGCTACGACCAGGTGCACGGCGAGGGCGCCTACCGCAAGGACACCTCGCGCGGCCGGGCGGCCAGCGCCGGGACGCAGACCGCCGAGCGCCTCGTCACCGCGACGGTCGACATCGACGCGGTGCTCGACTTCGCCGCGACGTTCGGCACGATCGCGATCGCCCGCGCCTACGCCGACTGGTCGACCCCCGTGAACGCGAGCTACCGCGGTCAGCTCATCGACCGCGCCGTCGACCTGGTGCAGCTGTTCCCGCTCTCGGCGACGAAGAACGGTGCCGACATCCGCCTCGCCGTCGACGCGGTCGAGGACATGTTCCGCATCGACGACCTCTCGCACATCGTCATCGTCGCAGGTGACTCCGACTACGTGGCGCTCGCGCAGAAGGCCAAGCGGCTCGGCCGCTACGTGGTCGGCATCGGCGTGGCGGGCGGCACGAGCCGGGCGCTCACCGCGTCGTGCGACGAGTACGCCGACTACGACGCCCTGCTGTCGACGGATGCCGCGGTCGAGGAGGACGAGGCCGTCGCCGTCGCGGCACCGGGCGAGGGTGTCGTAGCCGCGGTCGCCGACCATGACGGGGTTCGAGAGGTCGACGCCCTGCGACTCGAGGCGGCGGAGCGCCTCGCGCACGACCTCGCGCGGGAGCAGTCAAGTGACGCACGCACCCTGGCCCACCTGCGTGGTCGCCACGGGATCCATGGGCTCAGGCTAGTGGGCTGCGGGTGGCGCTGTCCTTCGGCCCTCCGACGGTCCTACGCCGACGACGGCACCGTGTCGGAGGATTCCACGTCGGTCAGC
>NZ_WJSP02000393.1 GCF_009720255.1 Agromyces humi
AGGCCTCCGCGGCGGAGATCGACGAGCTCGGCATCATGGCGTGCCTCGGCCTCGCCGGCGCCCGGGCCTACGCGGCGCTCACCGCAGCCCAGGAGGTCGCGCTCGACGCGCCGCTGCTGCTCGACGGCAACTACGACTGGCTGAGCCCCTCGATCCAGCACCGTGCTCGCGTGACCACGCGCATCAAGGCCGACCGCGACTGCGCGTCGGTGGCCGCGGCATCCGTCATCGCCAAGGTGCACCGCGACCGCGGCATGCGCAGCGCCCACGACGACCTGCCGCTCTACGGCTGGGACGAGAACAAGGGCTACTCGAGCCGCGGACACTTCGCCGCGCTCGCCGAGCACGGCCCGAGCGCCCTGCACCGTCACACCTGGCTCCACGAGCGTCCCGAGGAGGCGCCGGCGCTGTTCGACCTCGGCGTAGGATGAATCCCGATGGATGAAGACGAGTTCGAAGACTACGACCGCGAGGTCGAGCTGGCCCTGTACCGCGAATACCGCGACATCGTGTCGCAATTCCAGTACGTGGTCGAGACGGAGCGGCGCTTCTACCTCGCCAACGAGGTCGAACTGGTGCGCCGTGACACCGAGCACGACTTCTACTTCGAGTTGACGATGAAGGACGTCTGGGTCTGGGACGTCTACCGTGCCGACCGGTTCGTGAAGTCCGTGCGCGTGCTCACCTTCAAGGACGTCAACGTCGAGGAGCTCGCGACGCGCGAGTTCGAGCTGCCGAAAGAGCTCGCACTCGACGAGTAATCGTCGCGGCCCCTGCCGAATGACGGCCCCGGCCGTGGGCCGACCTATCAGGCCGCCCGTGCCGACCGGCGCCGTCGCCCTCGCCCGCGAAGTCGCCGCCGACTCGTCCTCGACACCGCGATTGTCGCGGCCCGCGACCTCGACGCTGTCGCGACTCGGCTGAACCGGCCGGTTCCGCCACCACGCTGGTCGCGGAGGTGGTGCTGGTGGCCCACAATGCGGAACTCGGTCGGCGCGGCGAACAGCTCGCGGTCGATCACCTGGAGTCGCGCGGAATGCGCGTCGTCGCCCGGAACTGGCGGTGCCGGCTCGGCGAGGTCGACATCGTCGCGCGAGACGGGGGCGACACGGTCTTCGTCGAGGTGAAGACCCGCACGTCCCACGACTACGGTCACCCGTTCGAGGCCATCACGCCGATCAAGCTCGCTCGGCTGCGGCGGCTCGCGATCGCCTGGTGCGAGGCGACGGATGCCCCGGCGTCGCGCATTCGGATCGACGCGGTCGCGGTGCTCGCGCCCGCCGAGTCGCCCGCGCTCATCGAGCACCTCGAGGGGATCAGCTGATGCCCGTCGCACGAACGCGCTCGATCGCGCTCCTCGGGCTCACCGGGTCGGTGGTCGAGGTCGAGGCCGACCTGTCGTCGCAGCTGCCCGGCTTCGTGATCATCGGGTTGCCTGACGCGGCCCTCACCGAGGCTCGCGAGCGGGTGCGCTCCGCGGCGGTCAACGCGGGGTGTCCGCTCCCGCAGCGCAAGCTCACCGTCAACCTCTCGCCGGCGGCGCTGCCCAAGCACGGATCCGGGTTCGACCTCGCGATCGCGATCGCGTGCCTCGCGGCGGCCGGCGAGGTGTCCGTCGAATCCGTCGACCGGGTGGTGCACCTGGGCGAGCTCGGCCTCGACGGCCGGCTCCGCCCGATCGACGGAATCCTGCCGGCCGTGCTCGCCGCGGTCCGAGCCGGACACGACACCGTGATGGTGCCCGCGGCCAATGCCGCCGAGGCCGCGCTGGTGCCCGGCGTCGAGGTGATCGGCGTCTCCTCGCTGCTCGAGGCCGCGATCCGGCACGGCGGCGAGTACGACGAGCAGGCGGTCGAGGCCGTGCCCGCCATCGTGCGCGGCGACGACGGCGAACCCGTGGTCGGCGACCTGGCCGACATCGCAGGGAACGGCGACGCGGTCGAGGCGCTGATCACGGCCGCCGCAGGCGGTCACCATCTCTTCCTGCTGGGCCCGCCCGGGGCCGGCAAGACCATGCTCGCCTCGCGGCTGCCCGGGATCCTGCCCGACCTCGATTCGGATGCCGCGCTCGAGGTCTCCTCGATCCGGTCGCTCTCGGGCCGGCCGCTGGGCGCCGCGCTCTCCGTTCGTCCGCCGTTCGAGGCGCCCCACCACACCGCATCGGCCGCTGCGATCGTGGGCGGAGGCAGCCGGGTCATCCGTCCCGGCGCGGCAGCGCGGGCCTCGCACGGCGTGCTGTTCCTCGACGAGGCGCCCGAGTTCGCATCGACCGTGCTCGACGTCCTCCGGCAACCGCTGGAATCGGGCACCATCTCGATCCATCGGGCGAGCGCCGTGGCGTCGTTCCCGGCACGGTTCCAGCTCGTCATCGCCGCCAACCCCTGCCCGTGCGGCCACCACGGCGTCGACGACACGAGCTGCACGTGCTCGCCGGTCGTACGTCGTCGTTACCTCGCTCGCATCTCGGGCCCCCTGCTCGATCGCATCGACCTGCAGATCCTGGTTCCCCGCATCACGACCGCGGGAATCCGGGTGGCGGCCGAGTCGCCCGGCTTGTCCAGCGCCGAGGCCCGGTTGCGCGTCGACGGCGCCCGTGAGGTCGCACGTGACCGCCTGCGGGCGACCCCGTGGCGAACGAATGCCGAGATGCCCGGGCCGTGGATGCGCGGCGCCGGTCGTCTCCACCCCGGCGGTCGGGCGAGCGCCGCGCTCGACCGCGCGCTGGAGCGCGGGGGCATCACGATGCGCGGATACGACCGCGTACTGAAGACCGCGTGGACCATCGCGGACCTCGACGGCGCCGCGGCACCGACCGCCGACCACGTGGGCCGGGCCTACTTCATGAGGAAGGGAATCAGCGCATGACGCAGTTGCAGCGCGCGGCCGAAGGATCGGCTGCGGAGTTCGCCGCGGCTCGCACGCACGGCGATCCGTCGCTCGAGGCGTTCGCGCGGGCCGTCCTCGGCCTCGTCGCCGAACCCGGCGATGGCGTGTTGGGCCGGGTCATCGGAGCGATCGGCGCGGTCGACACGGCCGAGTCGCTGCTGGCCGGCGGGTCGGCCGCCGAGCTGGTCGAGCGGGTCGTGGAGGGGGGAGGCGACCTCGACGAGGGCGAGGCGTCGACGGGCCTCGACCGTTGGCTGCCACGGCTCGACCACGGGGCGTTCGTCCGCTCGCTCGGCCAGGCCGTGCGGGTCGGGGCCGTGCTGCTCACGCCCGGAGATGCGGCCTGGCCGCTGGGCGTCGACGAGCTCGGCGTGCATGCGC
>NZ_WJSP02000394.1 GCF_009720255.1 Agromyces humi
CGCCGGCCTCGGTGAGCAGGCCGCGCACGCGCGCGCCCTCGTCGTCGTCGCCGAGCAGGGTGTGCAGCACCGTGCGGCGGCCGAGCCCCACGAATCCGAGCGCCTTGCCCGCCGAGGTCGCGCCGAGCGTCTCGTACTCGTCGAGCGCGAACTGCATGTGCGGCACCGGCTCGGGCAGTCGGTCGAGCATGACGATGCGGTTCCACGAGGTCGGCCCGGCGATGAAGACGTGATCGGTCATCCGCTCATTCTGGCGGATGCCTCGGGGACTCCGGTCGGGCGCGGGCGGCGCAGGACTGCGACAGGATGGTGCGATGAGCACGACGACGAGCTGGCCGACGGATGCCGCTGAGCTCCTGCCCGACGACGGCTACGCCGGCACCCTGGTCGGTCGCGCGTGGGTCCCCGACGCGGGCGGCCCGTGTGTCGTCGGGATCCGTGAGGATGGCGTCATCGACGTGACGGCGAGCTTCCCGACGATGCGGGCACTCACCGAGACACCCGACCCGGCCGCCGCCGCCGCGGCTGCGACCGGCCCCGTGCTGGGCGCTCTCGACGACCTCGTCGCCAACACGCCGCCCGAGCGACGCGACCCGGCCCGCCCGTGGCTGCTCTCGCCGATCGACCTGCACGTGGTCAAGGCCGCGGGCGTCACCTTTCCCGTGTCGATGCTCGAGCGCGTCATCGAGGAGCGGGCGCGCGGCGACCAGGACGCCGCCGGCGCGATCCGGGCCGAGATCCACGCGGTGCTCGGCGGCTCGCTCGACTCGCTGCGACCGGGCTCGCCCGAGGCGGTCGACCTCAAGGTGTTCCTGGTCGACCGCGGATGGTGGAGCCAGTACCTCGAGGTGGGCATCGGTCCCGACGCCGAGGTGTTCACGAAGGCCCCGGTGCTCTCGACCGTCGGCGCGTGCGTCGACGTCGGGGTGCTGTCGACGTCGGCGTGGAACAACCCCGAGCCCGAGATCGTGCTCGTCGTGGCATCCGACGGTCGCATCGTCGGCGCGAGCCTGGGCAACGACGTCAACCTGCGCGACGTCGAGGGGCGCAGCGCCCTGCTCCTGGGCAAGGCGAAGGACAACAACGCGTCGGCCGCCGTCGGCCCGTTCGTGCGCCTGTTCGATGCGACCTACGACCTCGACGCGCTGCGGAGGTCGGTGGTGACGCTCTCCGTCGCGGGCGACGACGGCTACCGGCTCGACGGCGCCAGCGAGCTCGCCCGGATCAGCCGCGACCCCGCCGAGCTCGTGGCGCAGGTGGTCGGTGCGCACCACCGGTACCCCGACGGGTTCGCGCTCTACCTCGGCACGATGTTCGCGCCGGTCGACGACCGCGACGAGCCGGGCCGCGGCTTCACCCACCATGACGGCGACGTCGTGCGCATCGCCGAGCCCCGCCTCGGAGCGCTCGTCAACCGCGTGCGGTCGAGCGAGTCCGCCGAGGGGTGGACGTTCGGCATCGACGACCTCTACCGGTCGCTCGCCCGCCGCGGGCTGCTCGGCTGACGGGGCCGGGCTCCTCGACCGCGCCCCGACCTACTCGAGCCACTCCGTCTCGAACGTCGGGCTCGCGTGGATGTTCGTCGACACGAACGGTTCACCGCCGATCACCGCGAACTTGTGCGGCATGAACGCCGGCACGACGAGCACCTGGCCGCCGGATGCCTCGAGCCGCTCGTCGCCGACGGTGAACAGCGCCCGTCCGTGGCGCACGACGAACGTCTCCGTGTACGGATGCCGGTGCAGCCGCGGCCCGGCGCCGTCGCGCGACTCGTACTCAAGGATCAGCGACACCTGCGAGCCGATCGACGCGCCCTCGATGTCGTCGTTCCAGCCCACGTCGTCGGTCGCGGCATCCGCCCGCTGGTAGATGAGCACCACTGGCCTCTCCTCTCCGTCGAGTCGAACGCGCGCCACGATAACGCGAGGCACCGGATACCGCCACCGCGCGTTCGCCCTGTCGCAGTCGTACCGGAGTGTGGTGGGATGACGGGGTGGGGGCGATCGTCGCCGGTGCGACCGGTCTGAGTTCCGCCGAGGTCGCCGAGCGCGTCGCACGGGGCGACACGAATGCCTTCGAGAGCCCGTCGAGCCGCAGCGCGTGGAGCATCATCCGCGCGAACGTGTTCACCCTCTTCAACGCCATCATCGGGGCGTGCTTCCTCGTGCTGCTGCTGATCGGCCGCTGGCAGGACGCCCTCTTCGGCATCAGCGCGGTCGCCAACACGATCATCGGCTCGGTGCAGGAGTTCCGCGCGAAGCGCTCGCTCGACCGGCTCGCGCTCATGCACGCCCCGCACGCCCGGGTGCTCCGCGACGGCCGCGAGCAGGAGATCGCCATCGCGGAGGTCGTGCTGGGCGACCTGCTCGTGCTGCGCGCCGGCGACCAGGTCGCGGCCGACGCCGCCGTGGAGACCTCCGAGCGCCTGCAGCTCGATGAGTCGATGCTCACGGGTGAGTCCGATCCCGTCGACAAGGCGTCCGGCGACGCCGTGCTGTCGGGCTCGATCGTGGTCGGCGGCGGCGGAACGGCCGTGGTCGACAAGGTGGGCGCGGACTCGTTCGCGAACCGGCTCTCGAGCGAGGCCAAGCAGTTCTCGCTCGTGGCATCCGAGCTCCGCAGCTCGATCAACCGGGTGCTCGGCTGGGTGGCCTGGATCATCGGACCGGTCAGCCTGCTCGTGCTCAACGCGCAGATGGTGTCGCAGGGCGGCTGGCCCGAGGCCATCGAGAGCGGTGGATGGCAGGATGCCGCGGTCGCGACCATCGCGTCGGTGGTCGCCATGATCCCGTTGGGCCTCGTCCTGATGACGAGCATCGCGTTCGCGGTGGGCGCGGTGAAGCTCGCCAACCGCAAGGTCCTCGTGCAGGAGCTGGCCGCCGTCGAGGGGCTCGCCCGTGTGGACCTCATCTGCCTCGACAAGACCGGCACCCTCACCGAGGGCGACATCGTGTTCGACGCGGCGCACGCGCTCGGGGCGACGCAGCCCGACGGCTGGACCGACGTGCTCGCCTGGTACGGGGCCGAGCCCGAGGCGAACGCGACCGCACGCTGCCTCGTCGAGCCGTATCCGCTGCAGCGCGTGCTCCAGCCCGAGGCGCGCATCGCGTTCTCGTCGGCCCGCAAGTGGAGCGCGGTCGGCTTCGCGGGATCAGGAACGTGGGTGCTCGGCGGGCCGGAGATGGTGTTCGCCGCCTCCGGCGACGGCGACGGCGACGGCGACGGAGCCGACCGGGAGACGGATGCCGCGGTC
>NZ_WJSP02000395.1 GCF_009720255.1 Agromyces humi
CAGCGCGGCCGCGATGCGGCGGACGAGGGTTCGGGATCCGGGGCGCGATCGCGCACCGGGATCGCCCGGGGCAGCGTGCGCCGACCCGGCGCGGGGCTTGCTCATGCGGTCTGTCTCCATCGATCGATCCGGCGCACGGCGAACCGGTGGAGGACACGATGGCGCGCCACGACGGCGCAGAAGCGGCGGCGCGAAGGGGCATGCGCAACCGTCAGGATTCGGGTACTCGGGTGGAGCAGGGGGGTTCGCAGGGCCGGAGGGGCTGGCTGTATCCACCAGTATGTCGGTTTCGGCGAGCTTGTGTACCCCGTTTTCCACGAAGGGGGACAATTGTCCCCCTTTTTGGGGACCGAACCCTCCGTTTCGCCGCGGTCCGATGGCGAAGCGGGGGTTCGGCGCCAGGCCGAACCCCCGCTCAGGAGCCGCGGATCAGGCCCGGCGTCGCATCCGCGCCGTCAGGACCACGCCACCGCCGAGCGCCACGAGGGCGCCCGCGACGACGATGAAGACGCTGCCGTCGAAGCCGGTCGAGGCGAGGCCGCTCGGGTCACCGCTCGCCGTCGTGGCCGATCCGGCGCCGCCCCCGGGCGTGCCGGACGGCGTGGGAGCGAGGTCGCAGTCGGGCGTCGCCTCGGGGTAGGCGAGGTCGACGTCGACCTCGGGGTTCACCGCGAGCGTCACCTCGGTGAGGTCGCGCGTCCAGGCGAAGTTGCCGTCGGTCTCGACCCACGTGCCGTCCTCGAGCTGCTCCCAGCCGGGCCAGCCGGTGGGGGTCACCTCGTCGGCGGCCACGGAGGCTCCGGGCCAGAGGACCATGCCCGACAGCTTCCCGTCCTCGAGCTCGCCGAGGACGATCGTGTGGGTCTGCTCACCGGCGGTGAAGACGAGGCGGGCCGTGTTGCTCGTCGACCGGTGCTGCGGGTCGTCGAGGGTCAGGCTGTACGTGATCCACGGGGCATCCGCGATGCACTCGCCGGTGGCGACGACACCGGTGAGCTTCGGCTCGATGACGTCGATCGGGGCATCCGCGTCGAACGTGTAGTCGACGCAGCCCAGCGTGATCTTCGTGATGACGCCGTCACCGAGCACGCCCGAGCCGAGCGAGTAGCCGACCGCCTTGACGACGGCGTTCGGGAACGCAGCAAGCCACTCCTGGGCCGTGCCGAACCAGTTCGAGCCGTTGCCGCCGCCGGTGTGCGGGGCGATCGCCTTGACGGCGTCGGCCGCGCTGCCGGTCAGCCACCAGTTCTCGCCGTAGACCTTCTCGCCGACGAGGATGCCGTCGGGCGTGCCGTCGGCGTCGAAGTCGACGACGAGCTGCAGGCCGGGCTCAGGACCGGTCGTGGTGGTGTAGTCGAGCGATGCGTCGATGGTGCGCGTTCCGAGGCCGGCGAGCGGGAGGTTCGTCGGGAAGTAGCCGGCGGCCTTGTCGGTCGTCGTCGTGCCCTCGGTCCAGATGCGGAGTCCACCGGCGACGAGTTCGTTGTGCCCGGTCGCACGGGTCTCCGTCAGGTTCCACGTCACGAGGTCGGTGGTGTGCACGTTCGTGTAGGCGGTGCACTGGGTCAGGACCGGCGGCTCGTCGCACGCAGCAGTCGTGAACGAGAACTCGAACGTCCTGGTGGTGCCGCCGCCGACGAAGGTCTTGCCACCGAGCGCGGTCACGGTGACCGTCGCCGTGTTGCCCGAGATCTCGCCACCCGACCAGTCGAGGTCGGTCGTGTCCGCAGGCACGACGACCTCGTCCTTGTCGACGCCGCAGAGATCCAGGGCATCGGGCTTCGCCGGGACCTGGAGCTCCTCGACCGTCGGGACGTCGATGTAGTGCACCGCGTAGTGGCTCACCGAGTCCTTGTCGGGGTGGTCCACCGTCACGGAGGGCATCGGCGGGTCGACCGTGACGAGGTAGCTCGTGGTGCCGGCCTTGACGCAGTTTTCATCGATGAGCTTGCCCTCGGGCGCTGTGACCAGCACCGTCTCGGGGCTGCCGACGGTGTCGATCTTGTCGGTGCCGTTCGGCGCGTAGCTCTCGCAGATGAACTCGGGCTGGTCGGCCTGGGCGGGCATCACGGCGGTGCCGAGCGCGAGCGCGAGCGCTCCTGCTGCGGCCGCCGCTGCCACGAAGGCGCGGGGGATCCTCATCGGTGGGTTCTCCTGGTGGTCGGGTAATGGGCACGACGCACCGAGGCTCCGGATACCGCATCGAGCACGGTTCGGGCCGTGCGCGCGCGAGGTCGGGTGACGACCGGAGTTTCGGGTTCGTGCCGGGGGGTGGGGCGGGTGTGCTCAAGTATGTCTGAACCGGAGGGTCGATCCCGCTGATTTCGGGCCCCGGGACGCGGCCACTCCCCCGAACTGGGGGCACCGATCAGCAGCTGTCGAGGAAGCGGCGCCGCGGATGCGCCGGATCACGGTCGTCGACCACGGCGGATGCCACGAGCCGAGGGTCGTCCTCGGCGTAGGCGATGACGTCGGCGGGGTCCTCCGGTTCGCCGTCGAGCGCGATCCGGAAGTCCCAGAGGTCGGCCAGCCGGCGACGCAGCACGAACCGCCCGTCGAGCACGAGCACCGCGTCGGCGGGGCCGGTCAGCCACTTCGGCTCCACCCAGGCGTCGCGCGACGGATCGAACACCGCGGTGACGAACGCGGTCGAGCCGCCCATGCGGAACGGCTCGACGAGCACCCGTCGGAGGGCCGCCTCGTCGAAGCCGTACCGGTAGTACCGCATGGGGGTGTCGTCGCCGAACGCGCCTTGAGCGGCCCGCGAGCGATGGAACCGCTCCATGCTCGCCCGGAACACGCGGTGACCTCGCTCGCGGAGCACCGCGGCGAGGTCGTCGGCGAACTGCGTCTTGCCGCTGCGGAGCGGCCCGTCGATGGCCACGATCATGCGGCCGCGCCCGTACTGCTGCAGGATCTCGTCGGCGATGCCGCGCAGGAATGCGACGCGAGGCGTGGTCACGAGCTCCATGGTGCGAGCCTAGCCGCGCGGCATCCGGCCCGACATAGGCTGAGGGGATGCCCCGGCCCGCCTCGCCCGACCTCGCCGGCCCGCTGAACGCCTGGTTCGCGGATGCCGCGAGGCCGTTGCCGTGGCGAGCGGCGGAGGTGTCGCCGTGGGCGGTGCTCGTGAGCGAGTTCATGCTGCAGCAGACCCAGGTGGCGCGGGTCATCCCGCGCTGGGAGGCGTGGATCGACCGCTGGCCGACCCCCGCCGCGCTCGCCGCCGAGCCGCCGTCCGAGGCGGT
>NZ_WJSP02000396.1 GCF_009720255.1 Agromyces humi
CCTCCGTCAGCTGCGGCTCGAGCAGGCGCACGAACCCTCGCAGCGCATCGGCCGCGGGGGTGAGCGCGCCCGAGAGCGGGTCGAACACGTCGCCGCGCATGCCGTGGTGCGCGGAGTGGAACACGGCGGCGCTGAGCAGTTCGGGCGGCACCTCCGCCGAGGCCGTGGCCGCGGCATCCGTCGCCCCCGGCGCCTCGAGCGCATGCGAGACGAGTGCCCGCGAGAGCGCCGTGATCAGCAGGGTGTTCTCGGCGTCGAGCTGCGCGTCGCCCATGCGGAACTCGATCGTCGGCAGGTGCTCCGAGAGCCGCACGTCCCACGAGATGAGCGCCAGGTCGGCGGTGCCCCCGATGCCCAGCAGCTGGCGAGTGCGTCGGTCGTAGTCCGCGGCGTCGAGGAACGAGGGCGGGCACCCGGCAGTCGTCCAGCGGCGCATCAGCACGGTGCGCCAGCTGTCGAAACCTGTGTCATGGCCGCGCCACAGCGGTGAGTTGGTGCCGATCGCCGTGAGCAGCGGCATCCACGGCCGCGCCGCATTGAGCGCGATGACGCCGGCCTCGCGGTCGGGAACGCCCACGTGCACGTGCAGGCCGCTCACCTGATGGTCGGCGATGAGGCCGCCGAGGTCGCGGACGATGCGCGCATACCGCTCGCCCTCGGTGATGTCGGGGAAGGGCGTGGTCTGCGGCGCGGTGCCGAGGCTCGCGCCCACGACGCCGAGCTGGGCCGCGTGGTCGGCGACGCGATGGCGGAACCCCAGCAGGGCGGCGCGCGCCTCGTCGAGTGTCGTGAACACGGATGACGCGTGCTCGACCTGCGAGGCGAGGAACTCCTTGTGGGTCACGCCCGCCCAGTCGGGCTCTCGGGAGAGCCGCTCGCGGACCGTCGCCCCCACGTTCGCGGGACGCAGGGTCTCGGGATCCAGGAACTGGAACTCCTCTTCGACACCGAACGTCCTCATGTGCGCCCCTACCCTTCGACGGGAAGCCCCCAATCGAACTCTCTCGGCGCCCGGACCGCCTGTCAAGCCCGCGCGAAACCGGGGGACGCCGAGTACCCCGACGATGTCGAGAATCGGTCGACGGTCTCGACATACTGGTGGGAGCGCGGTCCGCCTCCCGAACGAACGACGATGACGAACGATCGAAGGAGCGAATTCCGATGAAGTACCTCATCCAGATCTATAGCAACCCCGAGTCGCGCGCGGTGTGGGAGAGCTTCACGCCCGAGCAGCAGGTGGAGGGCTACTCCTCCTACCAGGCCATCAGCAGCGAGTTGACCTCCAGCGGCGAGCTCCTTGCGAGCGAGGCGCTCGCCGACATCTCGCTGGCCAAGCGGGTCACCAACGACGACGGCGGCACGGTGGCCAGCGACGGTCCCTTCGCCGAGACGAAGGAGCTGCTCGCCGGCTTCTACCTGGTCGACGTGGACGACGAGGCGCGTGCGGTCGAGATCGCCTCCGGCTTCCCCGAGGCCCGATTCGGGCTCATCGAGGTGCGCCCCGTGCTCGAGATGACGGGCGGCGGCGACCTCTGAGGCCGCCGGGACGCCAGCGACGCCGTGAGCGACGCCGTCCGGGCACTGCGAGACGCCGCACCGTCGGCGCTCGCAGTGCTCGTGCGCCGCTACGGCGACTTCGCGGCGTGCGAGGACGCCATGCAGGAGGCGCTGATCGCGGCATCCGGCGCCTGGCCTCCCGAGCAGCGCTACCTCGCCGGGAAGGCCGAGTCACTGCGTCGACGGCTGTGACGCGCCGACCTCACGGCTCGCCGTTCAGACGTCGACCACCTCGAGCCGTATGTCGACGTCGTCGCCCTCGCCGATGCCCTCGGCGGTGCGCACTGCCTTCTTCAGCGGGAGGACATAGCTGCCCCGCGTGGAGTCGGGGAAGATCGACGTCGACCAGCTGGTCGCGCCGACCGTGACGCGCACCCGCACCGCGCCGAAGCCGCGCCGCATTCGCGGCACCTCGCGGATGTCGTCGGCGAACTCCTCGGGCACGGTGACGAAGAACCAGCCGCCTTGCGCACCCCACTCCCAGAGCGGCGCGGTGAAGCGGAATCGCATGCTCGGATGCTACCGGCCGCCACCGACGAGGCGACGCCGGCGCGGCTTCCCCGGCGCGGCCGGCTCGGGAGCGAGCGGCTCGGTGGTCTGCTCGAGCACGGCGGTGTGCTCGATCACGGCGGTGTGCTCGATCGCCGAGGTGTGGTCGATCCTCGGGGGCTGCTCGACGCGCGCGGCATCCGCGAAGAGCGCGAAGAGGTCGGCGGTGGCCCGGGGCTCGTGCGGCTTCGAGGCCGTGTGCGGGGTCCAGCGGCGGCCGTCCCAGTACCGGAGCGACGCGGCATCCGTCTCATCGTCGTACCAGCCGGCCGCACGGAGGGGCTCGACCGTCACGACTCGGCCTCCTTCCGCTGGAGCCGGATCGCGCGCACCGCGAGTTGCACGGCGGCGACGACCATGAGCGCCGCGAACAGCCGCGCCGACCATTCGGGGGAGAGGAGGAACGCGATCGCGACGCCGCCGAACGAGGCGATCGTCGCCGGGATGCCCACCGCCAGCCCGACCCGCAGGTCGACGATGCCGGCTCGCGCGTTCACCACGGTGCCGCTCACGGCGGTCGGGATCATCACCGCGAGCGACGTGCCCTTGGCCACGAGGTCGCTCATGCCGAAGAACGCCACGAACGCCGGAACCATGATGATGCCGCCGCCGACCCCGAACAGGCCCGACGCGATGCCGATCACGAGACCGAGCGCGACCATGCCGACGATCGGCAGCACGTCGAGCTCGATGCGCTCGCCACGCACGGGTGCGACAAGCAGCATGCGCACGGCGACGGCGATGAGGAGCGCCACGAACAGCCAGCGCAGCCAGCCGAGGGCCAGCCGGCGGAGCATCCACGTGCCGATCCACGACCCGACGATGCCCCCGACGGCGACGATGAGCGCGACCACGAGGTCGATCTCGCCGTTGGCGAAGTAGGTGATCGAGCCGGCGATCGCGGCGGGCACGATGGCGGCGAGCGACGTGGCCGACGCACGACGCTGGTCCATGCCGGCGAAGGTGATGAGGAGCGGGACCATGAGGATGCCGCCACCGACGCCGAACGCCCCCGAGAGCAGCCCGCCGGCCGCCCCGACCAGCGCGAGACGCACCCACCAGGAGCGCGCGCGAACGGCGGGCGCGTCGGGGGAGGTCACCCGCCTACTGTATCCGCGAGGGACGACCGGCCGGCGGTCGCG
>NZ_WJSP02000397.1 GCF_009720255.1 Agromyces humi
TCGACAGTCGCGCGGGCGCCGGCGCCGAGGCCGCCGGCTTCGGGCGGGCGGCGAACAGCTCGAACTGGGCCCGCGGCTGCTGCAGCGCGGGGAGGCCCACGATGTCGCGGCCGAGCCAGAAGTTGTTCCACCAGCCCCAGAAGACGCGGAACTTGCGCTCCCAGCTCGGCATGGCGAGGCCGTGGTAGCCGCGGTGCGCGAACCAGGCGAGCACGCCCTTGATCGCGAGCTTGCCCGACTGGAACACGCCCTGGCCCACGCCGAGGCCGGCGACCGCACCGAGGTTCTTGTGGAAGTACTCCTTCGGCTCCTCGCCACGCAGGACCGCGACGATGTTCTTCGCGAGGAGCTTGCCCTGGCGCACGGCGTGCTGCGCGTTGGGCACGCAGTAGCCGCCCACGCCGCCGCCCGAGAGGTCGGGGACCGCGGCGATGTCGCCGGCGGCCCAGGCGTCGGGCACGAAGTCGTCCTCGTCACCCACTCGGAGGTCGGCACGGGTCTGCACGCGGCCGCGCTCCTCGACGGGCAGGTCGCTCGAGCGCACGATAGCGGGGTTCGCCATGACGCCGGCCGTCCAGACGATCAGGTCGGTCTCGAAGGTCTCGCCCGTCGAGAGCTCGATCTTGCCGTCGACCGCGCTCGTGAGCTGCGTGTCGAGGTGGATCTCGGCACCGCGCTGCGCGAGGTGCTTGATGACCCAGTGGCTGGTCTCGAGCGACACCTCTGGCATGATGCGGCCCATCGCCTCAATGAGGTGGAAGTGCGTCTCATCGAACGTGATCTGCGGGTAGTACTGGAGCAGCGAGCTGGCGAACGAGCGGAGCTCGGCGAACACCTCGATGCCCGCGAACCCACCGCCGACGACGACGAACGTGAGCAGGCGCTCGCGCTCGGGGCCGGGCGGGAGGGTCGACGCCTTGTCGAAGTTGTCGAGCACCCGGTCGCGGATGAACACGGCCTCCTCGATCGACTTCAGGCCGACGGCGTTCTCGGCGATGCCGGGGATCGGGAAGGTGCGCGAGACGGCGCCGCCGGTGACGACGATGACGTCGTACTCGAACTCCCAGGGCTCACCGACCGCAGGCGTGATGGTCGCGGTCTTCGACGCGTGGTCGACGTGCGTGACCTTCGCGGTCACCACGTTGGTCTTCTTGAGGTGGCGGCGCTGCGCGACCACCGCGTGACGGGGCTCGATGGAGCCCGCCGCGACCTCGGGGAGGAACGGCTGGTAGGTCATGTACGGCAGCGGGTCGACGATCGTGACCTCGGCCTCGCCGGGCCGCAGCCACTTCTCGAGCTTCCACGCCGTGTAGAACCCCGCATAACCACCGCCGACGATGAGAATCTTGGGCACGGTGAATGGACTCCTCATATTTCTGGTGCGTGCGGCCTGGTGCGTGCGATCACTGCTCGCGATTGCGGACAGTCCGCCTGGAATGCCGAGTGGCGCCGATGCCCAACAGCGCTGCTAGCGTACCAAACCCCGCGACCAACGAGAGCGGCACCGTGATATAGGCCAGCGTCCACGCCGTGGGCAGGAGGGTCTGCGCGCCGTCGGACCTCGGCAGGGGCGGATCGGCGATCGGCACGATCACCTGCGCCTCGTCGCCGGACTCCGTGGTCGGGGCATCCGCTCGCCGGTGGATGGTGATCCACTCCGCAAGGCTCCCGAGCGGGCTCGAGTCGACCTCGGGCACGTCTGCCGTGAGCGCCTCGACCGGGTCGATGATGCCCCAGCCGTAGAGCGGGCTGGGCACGTGCTCCTGCCCATGCGGATCGGCCGTGCGAATGAGTCGTTCGATGACATTGGCCGCGTCGAGGTCGGGGTACTCGCTGCGGATGAGGGCGACCAGGCCCGACACGATCGGCGCCGCGGCGCTCGTGCCGTCCCACTGCACGTAGCTGCCGTCGGGCAGCGCGCCGACGAGGTCCTCGCTCGGCGCCGCCACGGCGATCGTGATGCCCTGCGAGCTGGCGTCGAAGCTGGCGTTCTTCTCGCGGTCGACGCCGGCGACCGTGAGCACCCCGGGGATCGTGGCGGGCGCGCCCACCTCGCTCGTGCCGCTCCCCCGGTTGCCCGCCGCGGCGACGACCACGACGTCGTTCTCGAACGCGTACGTGAACGCGTCGTCCCAGCTCTCGGGCCAGTCGCGGGTGTTGCGCGTCAGGGACATGTTGATGACGTCGGCACCGTTGTCGACCGCCCAGCGCACGGCCTCGGCGATCTGGTCGTCGTTCGACTTCACCGCGCCCGTGTCCTGCCCGAACGCGACCGAGGCCGAGAGGAGGTCGGCCTTCGGCGCGACGCCGATCACGCCGTTGCCCTCGCCGGTGCCGCGACCGGCGAGGAGGGACGCGACGAGGGTGCCGTGGTCGGGGTCGTCGCCGACCGGCGTCTGCCCGTCGGGCGTGCCGAGGCCCGAGACATCCGTGCCCCCGACGACGGCCCCGCGCAGTTCGGCGACGTCGCCGCTCACGCCCGTGTCGATGATCGCGACCGTCACCCCCTCGCCCTGCGAGTTGTTCCACGCCGTCGTGAAGCCGTAGTCGGCGAGCCAGTACTCGAGGTCGCGCACCGTGTCGGCATGCGCCGGCGCGGCGCCGGCGAGCGCGAGGACGGTGGCCGCCGCGGCGGCCGCGGCGGCTTTCGCGACGACCGCGAACGGGCGGCGAGCCCGTGGGGTCACGAGCGACCGCCGGTGTCGTCGGCGGGGTCGGCCGGGTCGGGGATGTCCACGCCGTAGTCGGGGCACTGGCAGACCGACGGCGACCACGGCGAGCGCTCGAGCGCGAGGTCGCCCATCGGGTTCGCACCCGGTCCCGCCGACAGCGAGTGCGCGGCGAGCGCGTGCAGGCACTTCACCCGCGTGGGCATGCCGCCCGCCGAGATGCCGGCGATCTCCTCGACCACGCCGATGGACTCGCGGTCGGCGAGGTAGTCGCGGTGCGCGCGCTCGTACGCCGCCCGCACCTCGTCGTCGGACGCGAGCAGCTCGGAGCACTCGACCATGAGCTGCCCGGCCTCGAGGAACGACATCGCCGCCGTCGCCGCCGGGTGCGTCAGGTAGTAGAGGGTCGGGAACGGCGTGCCGTCGGACAGCCGCGGCGCGACCCGCGGGGGCGAAGATCGGCGGTGGACAGGCGGGACGACGCCCAGGCGGCCCGCCGTAGAATGTCGGGGATGATCGACTCCCCATACGCCGAGCAGCTCGCTCGCATCCCCGTCAGCGAGCA
>NZ_WJSP02000398.1 GCF_009720255.1 Agromyces humi
GTCTCGGGCCGACTGCTCGCCGAGATCGCCGGCCGTCTCCCCAACGCGCCCGTCCGCGTGGCCACCGAGGAGTCGCGCATCCAGGTCAGTTGCGGCTCAGCGAGCTTCACCCTCCTCTCGATGGCCGCCGAGGGCGCGTAGCCGAGTCGCGCCGCGGTCTCGAGCACCCGCTGACGCGTCGACGGGGACACCGAGACACCTGCCTTGTCGTTGAGCACGTAGCTCACCGTCGTCCGGGACACCCCGCTCTCGCGTGCGACATCCGCACTGGTCACTCCACCCACGGCACCTCCGGATCCTCGCCTGCCTGCACCCTAGTCGCGCACCCGGTCATGCGTCGGCGCGAGGCATCCGGAACCATGGTCGCAGGCTGTCGCCGTGCGCGCCCTCGGGCCAGAATGGGCAGATGGATCCAGTGGCCGCACTCGAGGAGATCGCGTTCCTGCTGGAGCGCGACCGCGCGTCGTCGTTCAAGTCCAAGGCGTTCCGGCGGGCGGCCGACGTCATCGGCGCCTACTCGGCCGAGGAGCTCGCCGACCGGGTGCACGACGGGCGGCTGAAGCGCACGAAGGGCATCGGCGACACGACGTACGCGGTCATCGCCGAGGCCGTCGACGGCGGCGTGCCGTCGTACCTCGCCGACCTGCGCGAGAAGCACGGTCCGGCGGTTCCGGCGGCGGGGCTGCGCGCCCAGCTCAAGGGCGACCTGCACAGCCACACCGAGTGGTCCGACGGCACGACGCCGATCGGCACGATGGCCCGCGCCGCGCAGCTCGTGGGCCTCGAGTACCTCGTGATCAGCGATCACTCGCCGAACCTCACGATCGCCAACGGGCTCAGCGCCGAGCGGCTGCAGCAGCAGCTCGAGGTGCTCGACGAGCTCGACGCGGCGAACGAGGCGAGCGGCGGCATCCGTCTGCTCTCGGGCATCGAGACCGACATCCTGCTCGACGGCACGCTCGACCAGTCGCCCGAGATGCTCGACCGGCTCGACGTGGTGGTCGCCAGCGTGCACTCGAAGCTGCGCACCGAATCGCGCGAGATGACCCAGCGGATGCTGCGCGCGATCGCCGACCCGCGCATGAACGTGCTGGGCCACTGCACGGGCCGCCTCGTCGAGGGCTCGCGCGGCACGCGGCCGCAGTCGACATTCGACGCGAAGGCGGTGTTCGCGGCCTGTGCCGAGCACGACGTGGCCGTCGAGATCAACTCCCGCCCCGAGCGCCAGGATCCGCCCGACGACCTGATCCGGCTCGCGCTCGAGGCCGGATGCCTGTTCAGCATCGACACGGACGCCCACGCGCCGGGCCACTTCTCATTCCTCGACCTCGGCGCCGCGAGGGCGGAGGCCAACGGCGTGCCCGCCGAGCGCATCGTCACGACGTGGCCGGCCGACCGCCTGCTGGAGTGGGCAGCGGCGAAGCGCTAGGGCCGCCTGACGGCGTCCACGACGGCGTCGACGGTCGCGTCGTCGACCGGGAGGCCGGCCTCGGCCAAGCGCTGCCGCGCCATCGAACGCAGGTCGTCCACGTGGCCGAGCTGGTCGTCGCCGCGCATCTGCTGCGCGACGCCGTCGATCTTCTCGTTGCTGGTTGCCTCGTCGTGGCCGTCTTCGATCGGTGCGTCCTGGGTGTCCATGCCAGCAGCGTGACAGGTGGGGGCTCGGGCCGCCGCCCCTTGACAGCAGCTCACACGTCGGCAGGGGTACTCGAGGTCCGTCGTGCGGACGCGGGCGTCTGCTGGGGGCGCCTCAGCGTCGACGCCGGCGCCGGTGCAGGCGCATCCGGCAGGATGGGCTTCGATGGCTCGAGCGGGGGCATCGGCTGGTCGATGCGGGTGGTGGGCGCGGGCTCGGGCATGACTGTCAGTCCTGCGTTGGAGTTGGCGGAGCGCGCGAGGAGTTCGAGCCATTCCCGGTTGAGCAGCGGGTGCCGGTTGCCCGAGTAGACGAACTCGAGCCCGATGGCCGGGCCGATCCAGCACACGGAATCGTGGCCGGCCTCGTCGCGCCAGGTGAAGGTGAACGACTCGTGGCGTCGAAGCTTGTTGATGATGACGACCTGCAGGTGCGCGAGGACGCGGTCGTCGATCGTGAGGGTCGTGGTGCTGTGGTAGACCAGCATGCCCATGGGCGCCTCCAACTCGTTCTGCCTCCGCATCGTCGGGTCGTCGACACGGACGTGGTGCGCGTCGCCTCCTTCCCGGTTCCCCCGACCATCGGTTCGGCCCGACCACGCGTCCAAGGTACGATCGGTGAGTCTGAGGATCCCTCGATACCTGCGGCTTCTTCCGTCTTCGGACGGAGCTGTACCGATCGCGGACGATCGGACCTCAGAGGCACGCACGTCATCTCATCGTCGGAGTGGACCGACCGGGTCAGGAGGATCGCCGCATGGCAACGCTGGAGCACCAGTCCCGCTCGTTCGACGACCTGGACTCCGCACACGACTGGTTCGCGGGCTACTTCCCCGAGCGCCGGTTCGGGGTCGATCGCAACGGGCGCTTCCGGGTGCGCGTGCGCATGTCGACGGCCGCCCGGTTCTCCTTCATCGACTCGGCCTGGAGTGCACCCGGGACCGCGACCGGCGGAACGCGCGAGCTGACGGTCATCAGCGGTGAGGGGCGCGGGTACCACGTCACCCACGGGCCGACCGATCTCGATCCCCGCCAGTCGCTCCTCGCACCGGTCGAGGGCCTCTCGGTTCGATGGGAGGAACGGCGCACGTCCGTCGTCGCACTCGAGTTCGCGGCCGTCGAGCGGATCGCGCGCGTCGCCACGGGCCAGGATGCGCTTCGGTTGCGCCGCACGGGACTGGTCGCGAACTCGCCCGAGCTCGCCGACCACTGGACGACGGTGCTGCGAGGCATCCGGTCATCGCTCGAACAGGACCCGGGCGTGCTCGACGAACCCCTGGTGGCCAATGCGACGTTCCACCATCTCGCCACCGCGTTCCTCCACGCATTCCCCACGAACTGGCTCGACGCGCCCGACGAGCGCAGGGGCGGCTCGGCGGTCGTGCGCCGGGCGATCGACTACATGCACGCGCACGCGGGGGAGCCCATCACCATCACGGATGTCGCGAGCGCGGTGTTCATCTCGACCCGCGGCCTGCACTTCGCCTTCACGCGTGAGCTCGGGGAGTCGCCGGCGCAGGTGCTCCGCCGGATCAGGCTCGACGGGGCGCGCGCCGACCTCCGTGCGGCCGGCCCGGAGGCCACCGTCG
>NZ_WJSP02000399.1 GCF_009720255.1 Agromyces humi
CCGCGCTGACCGCCGTGGCGCTCGGCGCCGGACTCGCCCTCGTCGGCGTCGCGGCTCCCGCGAGCGCGCACCACAACACGATCACGGGCGTCGCGGCATGCGACGCGGAGTCGAGCACCTTCGACATCACGTGGACGGTCCAGAACTCCGAGGCCAAGGTCGAGAAGGTCCTCACCTCGTCCGACCCCGACGTCGTGCCCGTCGGCACCGAGATCGGCAAGAACAAGTCGGAGAAGTTCGTCGAGTACGGCGTCGAGGCCGGCACGTACGAGCTCACCCTCAAGACCGAGTGGTCGAACGGTACGCAGAACACCGACACCGGCCGACTGACCATCTCCGCGGCGAACTGCGGCGATGGCACCGTGAAGAAGATCACCTTCTGTCACGCCACGGGAAGCGCGTCCAACCCCTATGTCCGCCTCACCACCTCGGTCAGCGCGTTCTTCCACGCGGGTCACATCGACCACCAGGACAAGCGCGACATCTACCCGGCGTTCACCTACGTGAAGCAGGGAAAGACCTACAACGTGGCGGCCCAGGGCGACCAGTCGCTCCTCCAGTACGAGGATTGCGTGAAGCAGCCGACCAAGGTCCAGGTGCCGACGGCGACGTTCTCCGATGCCTGCGGTGCCGACAACTTCGTCCTCACGTATGACCCGGCGCTCGAGGGCGTCACGTGGAACACGGTCATCGCCAGTGGCAAGGTCACGCTGACCGCCACGGTGAAGGCCGGCTACGTGTTCGCCGACGGCAAGACCTCGAAGACCTTCGGTCCCTGGTCCCTGAACCAGACGCCGTGCGTCACCACGATCCCGGTGCCCTCGGCGAGCTTCGCCGACGACTGCGGCGTCGACAACTACGTGCTCACGTACGACGCCGACCTCGAGGGCGTGACGTGGAACAAGGTCGTCGCCGACGGCAAGGTCACCCTGACCGCCACGGCCAAGCCGAACCACGTGTTCGCAGACGGCACGACCTCCAAGACCTTCGGTCCGTGGACCCTGAACCAGACGCCCTGCGTGACCACGATCCCCGTGCCGACCGCGACCTTCGCCGACGAGTGCGGTGCTGACAACTACGCGCTGGCGTACGACCAGACGCTCGTCGGCGTCGTGTGGAACAAGGTCGTCGCCGACGGCAAGCTCACGCTGACCGCGACTCCTGCGTCGGGCTTCGCATTCGAGGGCGGCCTGTCGTCGAAGGTCTTCGGGCCCTGGGAGCTGAACCAGAAGCCGTGCCCCGAGAAGATCGCCGTTCCGACGGCCTCCTTCGTCGACGAGTGCGGTGTCGACAACTACGTGCTCGCGTACGACGAGCAGCTCGTCGGCGTCGTGTGGAGCAAGGTCGTCGAGGGCGGCACGGTCACGCTGACGGCGACCCCCGCTGAGGGCTACGAGTTCGAGCGCGGCGAGGCATCGAAGACGTTCGGTCCGTGGGCGCTGAACCAGGTTCCATGCATCGTGAAGATCGCGGTGCCGACGGCGGCGTTCGAGGACTTCTGCGGCGCGGACAACGAGTCCGTCGCATACGACAAGGCGCTCGTGGGCGTCGTCTGGAGCGAGGTCGTCGCAGGTGGCAAGCTGACGCTGACGGCGACGCCGGCAGACGGCTACGCGTTCCTGACGGGCGAGGCGTCGAAGGTGTTCGGCCCGTGGAGCCTGAACGACGTGCCGTGCGTCGCCCCGACGCTCACCGGCTCCGTCGCCACCGGCGTCTGCGAGGCGGACGTTCCCTGGATCACCTACTCGGTCGCGCTCACGGATCCCGATGAGCAGGCCACGAGCCGCCTCGTCACCCTGGTGCTCAGCGACGGCACGAACAGCGAGCGCCTCGAGCTCGGCGAGCTTCGCGAGGACAACACCCTGACGGGTAAGGTGCTCTGGCCCGGCGCCTCCGTCGCCGAGGACGGCGTCACCCCGACCGGCTGGCCCGGCTGGGAGAAGATCGGCGACGCCTGGGTCGAGACCGACGGCAACTTCGCCTGGACGCGCGGCATCACCACGGCGTCCTTCGAGGTGAACCCGACACTCGCCGTGTCGCTCACCTACCCCGAGGCCACGCCCGACTGCGCGACTGGACCGAAGGCGAACGCGACGACGGCAGCTGCCGGCGGCGGCACGGGCCTCGCGAGCACGGGCTTCGCAGGCACCACCATCGCGATCGTCGCGGGCGTCATCGTCATCGCGGGCATCGCCTTCCTGGTGATCGCCCGGATCCGACGCAAGCGCGCCTGATCCGCTGACACGCACTGAGGGGGCCCGGGAGACCGGGCCCCCTCGGTCGTGCTCGGGCAGGCCCGGCGTCCGGCCCGACGCGCGAGCCGGCGTCACGAGACGTACGAGGTGCCCAGCAGTTCAGACGCGGGTGGCGGCGAGCACGCGGCTCGTCGGCAGGCTGCCGCTCCGCTCGACCTCGTGCACGAGATCGACGAGGGCGCGATTGACCGGTGCATCCGATCCGGCAGCGGATGCCTCGCGCACGACGGCCCCGTTGAGGAAGTCCACCTCGGTGGGCTGCCCCCGGCGCAGGCTCTGCTGCGTCGACCCGAGGTTCGGCACCCGCCCCATGCGGCGGGCCATCAGCCACGGCAGCACCTGGCCGACGGCGAGTGGCACCCGGGCGAAGAGGCGCAGGCGGCGGTCGCCGAGACCCTGCAGCGAACCGAAGCGGATGCCGCGGGCGACGCCGGTGCGGACGCACTCCCGCATGGAGGCGGTGACCACCCGGCGCAGTCGCCGGTCGCCGATGACGTCCTGCACGCTGCGACCCACGATGGCCGGCACCGCGTTGACCATGTTGACGACGAGCTTCGTCCACTGCGCCCCGCGGAAGTTGCCGATCGCGATGACCGGAACCGCCTCGGAGAGCAGGGCGGCGACGCGGATGCACTCATCGTCAGGCGGGCCCTCGCCGCGCCCGAGGTAGCTGGCGGCGGTGGTCGTGACCCGCACCACGCCCGGCTCGGTGTAGTTCGCGGCGATGATCGAGAGGACGCCCATGCACGACGAGCCCGGCAGCAACCGCGACGCCGTGTCGACGCCGTCGAGGCCGTTCTGCACCACGACCACCGGTACGCCGTCGATGAGGGCGGCGTTCGCCGTGATCGCGGCCTCGGCATCCTGCGCCTTCGTGCACACGAGCACGAGCTCGGGGCGCCGCGTCAGCGCCTCACCCGCCTCGACGGTCGCCGCGGCGTCGCCGAAGCCGCCCGTGAGCCGGATG
>NZ_WJSP02000004.1 GCF_009720255.1 Agromyces humi
GTTCGATTCCGAGGCGGTCGCGTCCGAGGGGTCATGGACCGCGACCGCGGACCTGTTCCTGCGCACGCCCGCCACCGTCGCCCCCGGCGACTACACCGCCACCATCACCCTCTCACTCTTCGAGTGATGGTGGTCCGAGGGCGCGGCCCACGGGTCGCGCCCTCGGGCATCCGCCCCGTTGCGGAGCGGGAGCAGACCTCGTCGACAGGAGAGCAGGAGCATGGGAACGAGTCCTGAGCGCGGCATGCGCGTGGGAGCACGACGAGGGGCGGCGACGATCGCCGCCCTCGTGGTGGTGGCGCTGCAGCTGGCAGGAGCCGGAGCGGCGGTCGCCGACGACGAGCCGACGGTCACGTGGGCGGCGAGCCCGGCAGACGAGAACGGTCCCGACGGCCGGGCGTGGGTCGAGCTGGAACTCGACCCGGGAGAGACCGCCACCGAGCATCTCGCGGTGCGCAATCTCGGCGTCGAGGAGATCACCTTCACACTCGCTGCCGCAGACGGGTACCTCACCTCGACCGGCCGATTCAACATGCTGCCCTCGGATCAGGAATCGAAGGATGCCGGGACCTGGATCGACGTCGCCGAGCAGGTCACGGTGCCGCCCGGCGGCACGCGCATCCTCCCGTTCACGGTCGAGGTGCCGAAGAACGCCACTCCGGGAGACCATGCGGCGGGAATCGCCGCGGCCGTCTTCTCGGTCGACTCGTCGGAGGCCGGCACACGTCTCGGCGTGGAGAGCAGGGTCGGGTTCCGGGTGATGACCCGAGTGACCGGCGAACTGCAGCCCGCCTTGGACGTGGCGGCGATCGAGGCGGGCTACGACCTTTCGTGGAACCCCTTCGCGCCCGGCGCCATCCAGGTCAGCGCCACGCTCGAGAACGCCGGCAACGTCCGGCTCGACGTTCCCGTCTCCGCCGGCTCGGACGGCCGGATGCCGCCCGAGCCCTCGGGCGGGGAGGCTGCCCAGCCCGTGCAGCTCCTTCCCGGGGACCGCAGGGCGGTGGCCGTCGAGGTCCCGGAGATCTGGCCGCTCGGCTTCGCGGTGGTGCCGATCGAGTTGCGACCCGCGGTCGTCGGGCCCGACGGCGGGACCACCCCGATGGCACCCATCACCCGCGACGTCTTCGTGTGGACGATGCCCTGGCCGCACCTGATCATCCTCGCGGCGGTCGCGCTCATCATCGGTGGGCTCTTCTGGGGCCGACGCCGTCGTGCCCGCGAGATCGAGCGTCTCGTGCAGGAGGCCCAGGAAGCGGGCCGACGCGAGGCGTTCGCGAACAGCATCGCCGGTGCGGGCGACGCGTGACTCGGATTCCCGAGCGCAGCAGATCGAGCGCGCGGCGGTTCCTGCTGCACGGCGTCGCCGCCGTGGGGCTGCTCCTGATGACCTCGACCGGATCGCCCGCGTGGGCCGGCGAGGCCGACGGCAACCAGGTCGACGTCATCGTGCGGATCGCGCCCGCATGCGCGTCCCCGGCCGCATGCGTCGACGAGCCGGGCGCCATGCTGCCGTCGACCGGTGTCGCATCCCAGGCGCTCGCCCTGCTCGGGACCGGGACGGTCATGGCGGGGGTGCTCCTCGCGGTCGGCGCCCGGCGGACCCGTTCCGCCGGACCGGAGCGGACATGAGCGTCGGCGCTCGTCCCCGGGAGGGATTCCGACGCGTTCCACGGCCACTGTGCATGATCCCGGCCGTGGGGTACGTCGATCGGTATGCTTGGCACGTCTGCACAGCAGCACCGGGAACGCTGGAGACCCCACCGAGCGCGCGGTACCCGGTCGTATAGGTCCTGCGACGGATTCGTCGCGATGAGCGGAGTGTGAGTGACCGCGAACGCAGGCCCGGAGAAACCCAACATCCGGCAGGTCGCCTCGATCGCCGGCGTGTCGCACATGACCGTGTCACGCGTGCTCAACGACTACCCGAACATCCGGGAATCCACGCGGCGGCGGGTGCTCGAGGTGATCGAGGAGCTCAACTACCGTCCGAACCTCACGGCGCGAGCACTCGCCACGCAGCGCACCAAGCGCATCGGCGTGGTCATCGAGAGTGCGGTCGAGTACGGACCCACCAGCACGCTGCGGGCCGTCGAGTTCGCCGCGCGCGAGGCCGGGTACTCGGTGAGCTCGGTGGCCATGCGCGACGATGACTCGATGAGTCCGCAGGACGCCGTCGACCACCTCACCGCCCAGGGGGTCGACGCCATCTGCGTGGTCGCTCCACGGTCGTCCTCCGTCTCGGCCCTGCGGAAGATCACGATCGGGGTCCCCGTCCTCGTGATCAAGGCGGACAGCGATCCGACCTTCCTCACCGTCTCCGTCGACCAGCAGTTCGGGGCAACGCTCGCCGTCGACCACCTGGCCGAGCTCGGCCACCGCGACATCCTCCACGTCGCCGGGCCGCTCGACTGGCTCGACGCCCGCGCGCGCGAACGAGCCTTCCACAGCCGGGTGAAGGCGTGGGGCATCCGTGAGCGGCCGATCGTCGTGGGCGACTGGTCGGCCGACTTCGGCTACGACTTCGCGCGGGGCGTCAGCCGTCTTCCCGACTACACGGCGGTGTTCGCGGCGAACGACGACATGGCCCTCGGACTCATCCACGGATTCCACGAGGCGGGCTTCTCCGTGCCCGACGACATCAGCATCGTCGGGTTCGACGACCTGCCGGTCTCACGGCACTTCCTCCCGCCCCTGACCACGGTCCGGCAGGACTTCCACGCCCTCGGCGTCAAGGCGGTCGATGTCCTGCGCGCAGCGGTCGAGGGCCAGGAGATCCCGCAGCGCACGAAGATCGCGGTGGAGCTCAAGGTGCGCGATTCCACCGCGCCGCCCCGCCGACGCTGACGACGCCGGGCTCCCGCCGACGACGACCGGCCGGGCCTTCGAGGCCGGGGCCGTCATCTGGGTGCCGTTCGGCGCACCGTCGCCTAGGCTGAATGCGACAGGAGGTCTATCGATCAACCTCCTGGGTCCCACGCGCCAACCGACGATGGATTCGACGATGACTCCCGCACCTGCCCCCGTGGTCGAGATGACCGGCATCACGGTCGCGTTCCCCGGTGTGCTGGCGCTGGACGACGTGGACCTGCGGCTCTTCCCCGGTGAGGTCCACGCGATCATGGGTGAGAACGGTGCTGGGAAGTCGACGCTGGTGAAGGCGCTGACGGGTGCGTACCAACTCGAGCGCGGCGAGATCCGGATCGACGGGGTGGTCCGGAGGCTGACGACGCCCGTCGAGAGTGCGGCGGCGGGAATCGCCCCGGTCTACCAGGACAGTCATCTGGTTCCCAACCTCAGCGTCGCCGAGAACGTCATGCTCGGCAACGAGACCAGGCGACGCTTCGGCATCAACTGGACCGCGACGCGACGACGTGCTGCCGACATGCTCGGCCAGCTGGGGCTCGATGACCTCGACCCGCGCGTTCGGCTGTCCGTGCTTCCTCCGGCGATCCAGCAACTCGTCGCGATCGCCCGGGCGATGGTCGGCGCGCCGCGCGTGCTGGTGCTCGACGAGCCCACCTCGAGTCTCGAGCCCGACGAAGTGGACCGGCTCTTCGCCGTCGTCCGGCGCCTGCGCGACCGCGGAGTCGCGATCGTCTTCATCTCGCACTTCCTCGAGCAGGTCTATGCGATCAGCGACCGCATGACCGTGCTCCGCAACGGGCGCCGAGAAGGCGAATACCTCACGAAGCGGCTGGATCGCGCCGACCTGATCTCGAAGATGATCGGCAAGGACATCGCCGGCTTGCAGGCGCTCGGTTCCCAGCGTCAGTCGCACCTCCACGAGCCGCTTGGCGGTGAGGTGTACCGCGCTGCCTCGCTCGCGCGCCGCGGCCAGATGGAGCCGATCGACCTGACGTTGCATCGAGGTGAGATCGTGGGGCTGGCCGGCCTGCGCGGTTCCGGTCGCACCGAGCTCGCGTACCTCATGAGCGGAGCGGAACGAGCCGATTCCGGCGCGCTCTGGATCGACGGCCGGCGGAGCACCATCGCCACGCCACGGGCGGGGCTCCGCCACCGTGTCGCGATGTCGAGCGAGAACCGTCGCGTCGAGGGCGTCATCGAGGACCTGAGCGTCCGTGACAACATCGTGCTCGCCCTCCAAGCGCTGCGAGGCTGGGCGCGGCCGATCACCCGCGAAGAGCGGGACGACCTCGTCGATTCGTACATCGAGGGTCTCGGGATCCGGCCCGCCGCTCCCGACACTCCCGTCCGGTACCTGTCGGGCGGCGCCCAGCAGAAGGTCCTGCTGGCGCGCTGGCTCGCGACACGCCCCAGGGTGCTGATCCTCGACGAGCCGACGCGCGGTGTCGACATCGCCGCCAAGCTGGACATCCAGCGGCGCGTGGCCCAACTGGCGCGCGACGGGGTGGCCGTGGTCTTCATCTCCTCCGAGCTGGAGGAGGTCGTGAGATTGAGTGATCGCATCGTCGTGCTGAAGGACCGCGAGAAGATCGGCGAGATCACCAACGGCCCGGGGGTGACCGTCGACACGATCGTCGAGCTCATCGCCGCCGACCACGAGCCATCGGAGTGACCGCCCGCGCGCCGGCCGGCGAGGCCGACCTCGGCCGCTCCGCGCGAAGGCCGCGAGTCCGAGCGGGTCCTCGATCATGTGATCGGTAACACCTTCGACGCGGCCGCCAACCGCATTATGACTTCGATGGTTGCGCTCGTTGAAATGTTCCCGGTAACATTCCGGCAAGGCACGCATGAGCGGTGCTGCTGCAATCCATCACATTCGGCCGATACGGCCATGGGGCATCCGGAATGCCCGGAAACCCGGTATCTCGAGGAGGAGATCACATGTCTGCAACGAGGCGATTCACCCAGGTCCTGGGTCTGGCCGCAGCGGGCGCACTCGCGTTCGGCCTGGCCGGCTGCTCGGGCGGAGCTTCGGCCGCGGGTGGCGGCGACGACGAGCTGACCACCGTGGGGTTCGTCGCCGTGGGGCCCGAGGGCGCCTGGCGTGAGGCGAACGAGGCCAACATCCAGGACACCTTCACCAAGGAGGCCGGCTTCGACCTCAAGTACGCGCCGGCGACGAACCTCGACCAGAAGTCGCAGATCGACGCGTTCACGTCGTTCGTCGACGAGGGCGTCGACGTGATCCTGCTCTCTGCCACGGAAGGCTCCGGTTGGGAGGACTCGCTGGAGCGTGCGCAGGAGGCCGAGATCCCGGTCATCCTCATCGACCGCGGCATCGAGCCCGACGACACCGACCTCTACGTCACCCGCATCGCCCCCGACAACAACGAGGTCAGCCAGGGTGTCGCCGACTGGGCGGTCGGCGCCTTCCCCGACGGCGCGAACTACTTCGTCCTCGAGGGGCCGGCCGGTGTGTCGGTCGTGAACGAGCGCAACGAAGGGTGGGACGAGGTCATCGGTTCGGAGCCCAGCTTCGTGAAGGTCGGCGCCCAGACCGCCAACTGGTCGACCGAAGAGGCGAAGAGCGTCTTCGAGACCGTCCTCAAGTCCAACAACAACGACATCCAGGTGGTCTTCGCCCAGAACGACGAGATGGGCCTCGGCGCCATCCAGGCGGTCGAGGAAGCCGGCCTGGTTCCCGGGGTCGACGTCAAGATCGCCACCATCGACGGCACCAAGGCTGCGCTCGAGGCGCTCGCCGACAACAAGCTGAGCTTCGTCGCCGAGTACAACCCGCTGTTCGGCGAGACCGCCCTCGACGTGGTCAACAAGGTCTTGGACGGCGAGTCCGTCGACTCGTACATCATCGTCCCGAGCGAGACCTTCGACTCGCCCGAGGCCGCCGCTGAGGCGCTTCCCGACCGGAAGTTCTGAGCCGACGCCGAGGTGCCACCTCGGCGCTCCTGATGCGGGGCTCGCCCGATGGGCGGGCCTCGCATCCTCCAATCCACAGCGATCCGCGGATCGCGGACGAACACTGGGAGCAATGCGATGACAGAGTCGCTGCCGATCGTCGAGATGAGCGACATCTCCATCTCGTTCCCCGGCGTGAAAGCGCTCGACGGGGTCAACTTCAGGCTCTTCCCCGGTGAGGTGCACACCCTCATGGGAGAGAACGGGGCCGGCAAGTCGACCTTGATCAAAGCCCTCACCGGTGTCTACCGGATCGACGCCGGCGAGATCTTCGTCTCGGGCGCGCCCACCCGGCTGAACGGCACGTCGGACGCGCAGGATGCCGGCATCTCGACGGTGTACCAGGAGGTGAACCTGTGCTCGAACCTGACGATCGGCGAGAACGTCATGCTCGGGCACGAGGTCCGCGGACCGCTCGGCATCAACTGGCGGGCGACGCACCGGGCCGCCTCCGAGGTGCTCGAGAAGCTCGGACTCGGCCGGCTGAATCCGCGGGCACCGCTCTCGTCGCTGTCCCTGGCCCTCCAGCAACTCGTCGCGATCAGCCGATCGATGGTGTCGCGGTCGAAGGTGCTGATCCTCGATGAGCCGACCTCGAGCCTCGACGCCAACGAGGTGGAACAGCTCTTCACCGTCATGCGGCGCCTCCGAGACCAGGACGTCGCGATCCTCTTCGTCTCGCACTTCCTCGACCAGGTCTACGCGATCAGCGATCGCCTGACCGTGCTCCGCAACGGGAGGTTCGAGGGCGAATACCTCACCCCCGAACTGGACCGCAGCTCGCTGATCTCGAAGATGATCGGCAAGGACCTCGTCGTGCTCGAGTCGCTGGACTCCGAGAACGCCGTGCGCGATCACCGTCACACGGACGCTCCCATCTACCGGGCCACCGGGATCAGCAGGCGGGGTGCGATCGAGCAGCTCGACCTCGACCTCCACCGCGGCGAGATCGTCGGTTTCGCGGGCCTGCTCGGGTCGGGCCGCACCGAGCTCGCGCGGCTCATCTACGGCGCCGATCGCATCGAGACCGGGTCGGTCGAACTCCGCGGCAAGCGGGTCGACATCAACTCGCCGGCATCCGCACTGTCCCAGCGGATCGCGTTCTCGAGCGAGAACCGACGTGACGAGGGGATCATCCGCGACCTCAGTGTTCGCGAGAACCTCATCCTCGGCGTCCAGGCCAAGCGTGGGTGGGCGCGTCCCATCCCACGGAAGGAGAAGGACGCGTTGGTCAGCAGGTACCTGGTCGACCTGAACGTCAGGCCGGCTGATCCCGACCGGGCGATCAAGAACCTCTCGGGCGGGAACCAGCAGAAGGTGCTCCTCGGCCGGTGGCTCGCCACGAAGCCCGAGATCCTGATCCTGGATGAGCCCACGAGGGGGATCGACGTCGGCGCGAAGGCCGAGATCCAGGAACGGGTCATCGCCCTCGCCGATGAAGGGGTCTCCATCGTCTTCATCTCCTCGGAACTCGAAGAGGTGGTCCGGCTCAGCGACCGCATCGTGGTCCTGAAGGACCACCGGAAGATCGCCGAGGTCGCGAACGGGCCATCGGTCACGGCCGACTCCATCATCACCACCATCGCCGAGGAAGGCATGACCGACACTTCCGCCGCTGACGACGACGTCAAGGAGATCGCATGATGAGCGACACCACACCGAGCATCGGGCGCTGGTTCGCCGAGCTGGCTCGACGCCAGTACTTCTGGGGCATCGTCGCCATCGTGGTGCTCCTGCTGATCAACGTCCTGAAGGATCCGACCTACCTGTCGATCAGCGTCAGTCCGACGACGGGCAACCTGGTCGGCAACCTCATCGACATCCTGCGCGCCGCGGCACCGATCATGCTGATCGCGGTCGGCATGTGCCTGGTGGTCGCCACCGGAGGCATCGACCTCAGCGTCGGCTCCGTCATGGTCGTCTCGGGAGCGGTCTCCATGGAGTTCCTGCACAGCGCGTCGGGATCCGTGGGCGACGCGTTCCTCGCGTTCGGCCTCGCGGTGCTGATCAGTGCCGTCCTCGGCACCGTGAACGGCGTGCTCGTCGCCGTCGTGGGGCTGCAGCCCTTCATCAGCACCCTCTTCATCATGCTCGCCGGACGCGGGCTCGCGAAGGTGATCACGGGCGGCCAGAACACGGCCGCGACGAACGACTCCTTCCGATGGCTCGCCAACGGGTACGTCTTCGGGATCCCGGTCGTCTTCATCCTCGCGCTCCTCGTGGTGATCGCCGTCGGCGTGCTGGTGCGGCGGAGTGCGCTCGGGCTCATGATCGAGGCGATCGGCATGGACCCCAAGGCCGCCCGCCTGGCCGGCGTGAACCGACGCGGCCTCCTGTTCACGGTGTACATCTTCAGTGCCGTCCTGGCGGGCATCGCCGGGGTCTTCGGGACGGCGAGCGTCATGACGGTGGACGTCTCGCGAACCGGATACCAACTCGAACTGGACGCCATCCTCGCCGTCGTCATCGGCGGAACGTCCCTCGCCGGTGGCAAGTTCAACATCACCGGCGCCGTCGTGGGCGCCCTGCTGATCGCGACCCTCGACAAGACGGTCGTGTTCCTCGGCGTCTCGTCATCCGCCACGCCGGCGTTCAAGGCGATCGTGATCGTCGTCCTCTGCCTCCTCCAGTCCGAGCGGGTCCGCCAGGTCTTCCGCCAGCGCCGCGCCAGCCGGCCGCACACTCCTCAGAAAGAGGTCATCCCCGCATGAGCACCACGACCATGCGCCAGCACGCACCCGTGCGCGCGGAGAGCCGCGGCATCCGGAACTGGCTCAAGCTCCACGTGGACCTGCTGCCCACCCTGGCCGCCATCGTCATCTTCGTCGCGATGATCATCTACGGCGAGGTCGCCTACGGCCGGATCCTGCAGGCGAACACGCTGTCGAACCTGCTCATCAACAACGCGCACCTGATCATCCTCGCCGCGGGCATGACCTTCGTGATCCTCACCGGCGGGATCGACCTCTCGGTCGGGGCGATCATCGCGTTCAGCAGCGTGTCGGGCGTCCTGCTGATCAATGCCGGATGGGATCCGTGGCTCGTGATGGGCCTCATGGTGCTCATCGGGTCGGCGTTCGGCGTGACATCCGGCATCCTCATCCAGTACTTCAACGTGCAGCCGTTCATCGCCACGCTCGCCATGATGTTCCTGGGACGCGGGCTCGCAGCGATGCTGAGCACCGTTCCGGAGCGATTGGCGGATGACTCACCGGTGCGTCTCCTGGCCACGAACTTCAAGCTCATCGACGGCCCGAAGGTGAACGACCTCGTGATCACCCCTGGCGTCATCATCGCCGTCATCGTGGTCGGCATCGCCTTCTTCGTGCTGCATCGCACGCGGATGGGTCGCACGGTCTACGCGATCGGCGGCTCCGAGCAGTCCGCCGGCCTCATGGGACTTCCGGTTCCCCGCACGAAGCTGTGGGTCTACGTCATCAGCGGCACCCTCGCGGGTCTGGCCGCGGTCGTCTACACCGCGCGCCTCGGAAGCGCCCAGAACATCACCGGCATCGGCTGGGAGCTCGATGCGATCGCCGCGACCGTGATCGGCGGCACGCTGCTGACCGGCGGCGTCGGGTTCGTGCTCGGTTCCGTCGTCGGCGCCCTCGTGCTCGGCCTGATGAACGTGCTGATCACCCGCGACGGCGGCATCCCGCCCGAGGCGACCACCATCATCACCGGGTGCATCCTCCTCGTCTTCGTCCTGCTCCAGCGGCTCGTGCTCGCACGACGGCGCGAATAGGCGCGGCGCGAGGCACGCCAGGTCCTGGGTCTCGAGGGGGTCCACGTGTCGCAGGATCGGCAGACGCGCCATGGTGACATCCGGCCGACCTCCACGATCATGGATGTCGCACGGTTGGCGGGCGTGTCGCACCAGACGGTCTCCAGGGTGCTGAACCGGCTGCCCAACGTGCGACCCGCCACTCGGGCCAGGGTCGAACTGGCGATCGCGCAGCTGCGGTACGTGCCGTCCGAGGCGGCCCGCGCGCTGGCGACGAAGCGGTCGCTCTCCGTGGGCCTGATCGTCGAGGGCCCTCCGTGGCACGCCCCCGCCAGCATGGCCCTGCACTTCACCGAGGCGGCCGCGCGGGCCGGCTACGCGGTGCTCGCCGCGCAGATTCGCGAGTCCGACTCCAGGCAGGTGCGGGAGGCCGTCGACCTCTTCGTGCGGCGGAACGTCGCCGCGATCGGCATCGTCGCGTCCACTCGTGAGACGGTCGCCACCATCGCGGGCGGCGAGGTCGGCGTGCCGGTGGTCGCCGTGGGCCCCGATGTCGCCGGTCCCGGCGGATCCGCGGATCCCGACCAGTTCCGCGCGGCGAAGGCCGCCGTCGAGCACCTCATCGGCCTCGGACATCGCCACATCAGGCACGTGTCGGGGCCGCCGCGCTCCCTGGACGGCACGGAGCGTACGCGTGCGTGGCGCTCGGCGCTCTCGGAGCACGGGCTCGAGGCGCCGGCACCGATCGCGGGGGACTGGACCGCAGCCGGCGGGTACGCCGCAGCGCGGCACCTGCTGGCGACGGATCCGTCGCTGACCGCGGTGTTCGCCGCGAACGACCAGATGGCGCTGGGGCTCATGCGGGCGTTCCGCGAGAGCGGCATGGACATCCCCGCCGACGTCAGCGTCGTGGGATTCGACGATGCCCCCGACGCCGAGTACTACACGCCGCCGCTGACCACCGTCCGACGCGACCTCGAGGCGCTCGGACGGGAGGCGTTCGACGCCGTCCTGGCCGAACTGGGGGAGCGACGGCACGGTGAAATCGCACGAAGGCCGACGCGCCTCGTCGAGCGCGGGAGCACCGCTGCGCCGCGGTCGCACCTCTCGAGATGACGCGACCGGCTCGGTCTCCACTCGCGCGGAACCCGGAAGGCGGGGGCATGGGGATCGGAGACGGTGGTTCGGGTCACGGCAGCAGCCGTGACGGGGACGTGTCGGGCGAGGGCACGGGCCCGGGCGTGGTCGGTGACTCAGGAACCCGCGCACCGCCGCGTTGCGCGCCGGCACCGGCCAGCACGACGAGAAGGATGCCGGCGACCTGCAGCACCGACGGCAGCTGGTGCAGCACCAGCAGGCCGAGGACCACGCCGAACGCCGGTTCGAGCGCCATGAGCGTTCCGAACGCGGTGTGCGTCATCCGGCGCAGGGCGAGCATCTCGAGCCCGAACGCGAGCACGGGGGCGAGCAGTGCGAGCACGAGCGCGAACAGCAGGACCCGCCAGTCGAGGTGTCCGAACGATTGCGGAACCCCGATGAAGGCCGTGACGATCGCGGCGATCGGAATCGTCATCGACAGGCCGCTGATGCCGGCGAAGCGATCGCCCACGCGCTGGGTCAAGACGATGTAGACGCCCCAGCCGAGTCCGGCCAGCGCGGCGAAGCCCACCCCGATCAGGTCCATCTCACCGCGCCAGGGCTCGGTGAGCAGCACCACGCCCGCGAGCGCGAGCACGGGCCACACCATCATGCGGCGGCTGCGGCTGAGGATCGCCGCGACCGTCAGCGGCCCGAGGAACTCGATCGCGACCGCGGTCCCCAACGGGATGCGGTCGATCGCCGAGAGGAACGCCGTGGTCATGAGGCCGCTGGCGACACCCAATCCGACGAGCGCAGGGACATCCGCTCGACGGATCGAGCGCAGCGGCGGCCGAGCGATCAGGATCAGGACGAGCGCGCCCATGCTGAGCCGAAGCCACGCGGTGCCCGCCGCGCCGACCTCCGCGATGAGCCCGACGGACAGCGCATTGCACAGCTGGATCAGCAGCATCGCGGCGACGGCCATCGACCAGGCCGGCACGCTGTTCGCCACGCTGAACCGGCTCACGATGCTCCGATCGAGGACGATTCACCCATCGATGCCGTCCTTCCGGTGCGCGGATCCGACGCCCGGCTCGTACACGGCGAGCGAGAAGCGGGTGGGCACGTCAGCCGGGTTCGCGTAGGAGTGCGCCTCGTCACCGACGAAGCTCAGCGCATCGCCGACCGAGAGGGTGAACGTTTCGCCGGCCAGGGCGATGGCGAGCGTGCCTTCGTGGACGTGCAGCAGCTCGCGGGTGCGCTCCGAGTGCGCCTCGCTCGCATGCGTCTCGCCGGGCGCGAGCGTCCAGTCCCAGAGTTCCAGCACGTCGGGTGGTTCGGTGCCGGCGACGAGGACCCCGCGCCCGCCGGTGTCGCCGCGCCACAGGACGGCCCCTCCGCCGGCGCGAGTGACCTTCGTCCGTGCACGATGCGGGGGCTCGACGAGCGCGGGGAGTCCGACGCCCAGGGCATCGCTCAGCCGCAGGAGGGTGCCGATGCTCGGGTTGACGGTTCCCTGCTCGACGCTGACGACCATCCGGCGGCTGACCCCCGCCACCTCGGCGAGGCGGTCGAGCGTCCAGCCCCGATCGATGCGCTCGTGTCGCACCCGGGACCCGATCACGCCCGCCAATGCTTCTGCATCCAATCCCATCAGTGCAGCATACTGCACTGATCGTGCAGTCCTCTACGCGGACGCCGGGCGACCCATTCGCTTCGTCACACCACCACGTGAGCCGCGTCGAGGTGACGGCGGGCGGCGCTGATCGCGAGACGGGCGTGCTCCTTCGCGCCCACCTGCGCCACGAGCATCGCGCGCGGTATCTCCAGCGCGAACGGAAGGCCTGCAGGCAGGGCCGCCAGGATGCCGAGCATGTCGATCTCGCCTTCACCCGGGAAGAGACGCTCGAAGCGTGCCGTGTGGATCAGTCCCGCGGTGGTCGTGGGAATCTCCCCAGGCGCGTCGCACACGTGGGCGTAGTGGAACCATTCGGGTGGAAGCATCCGCAGGTCGTCCACGCTGGATCCCGACCGGGCGAAGTGCAGGAGGTCGATGAGCATTCCTGCGTTGGGTTGGTCGGCCGCCCGGAGGACTCGCGTGGCCTCGGTCAGGTTCGGGGTCTCCGTCCATGACGGGAACTCGAGGTCGATGGTCAGCCCGAGCGGCAACGCCAACTGGCACAGCTCGGCGAACCGATCGGTCTTGCGTGAGAAGTCCGCATCCGGCAGCTGCGTGATGACGTGACGGGCTCCGAGCTCGGCGCCCGCCTCCAGGAAGCGCAGGTAGTCGCGCGGACTGTCTCCCGACGTGAAGCGCGCGAGCTCGATATCGAGCACTTCGATGCCGGTCGCCGCGAGGTGCGTCTTCGTGGCCCGCATCAACGCCGGGTCGTATGCCAGCGGGTAGTGGGGTTCCTGCGCCGTGACCTTGGTCATCCGCACGCCCACATAGCGGTAGCCGGCGGCGGCAGCGGCGTCCACCAGTTCAGGAGGCGACAGGCTCAGCGCGGTCAGGTGAGCGAGCGAGTAGTCGTGCCGGTCTTCGGATGCCGCCTCGGTCGGTGCACTCGCCAGCATGCGCAACCGCTGCCGACGATGCGCGGCCATGCGCAACGGAACACTGTGGGGATCACCGAAACCCGCATAGCCGTTGACGCGCTGGACCACCTCGAAGAAGACGCGCGAGCCCAGCATCTCCGTGAAGAAGTGCAGGAACTCCCCGCGCTCGTCCCGGTCGTAGAGGATCGAGTGCTCGCGAAGGCGGTCGACGAACTCGGTCGGCAGGGACAGGCGGGTACCGAGGTCGTCATAGTAGTTGCCTGGCATCTCGAGGATCGGTGCTCCGCGCTCGCGCATGATCCTCGCGCACTCGATCGCGTCGTCGGTGGCGAAGGCGACGAGTTGCGGACTCGAGACGCCGGGCGCCCAATCGCCGCGCCGCAGCGGGGTCGTACTCAGCATGATGCGCACGCGTCCACTCGGATCTCGTGCCGACCAACTGCGGATGAGTCCGAAGGGAGCAGTGATCTCCGCAGAGGCGCCCGGCTCGAGGCCGAGGACAGCGTGGAAGAACAGGGCGGATTGATCGAAGTCGTCGACCGACTCGGTGATGGACACATGATCGATTCCCCCGAGCATGGGGGAGGCGTCGTCCGTTGCACCGGTCGGACTGAAGTCGTCGAGCCACGCACGCTCGCCATCGGAGTTGCAGAAGAACAGCGCCGTGCCGTCGGGGGTGGCCACGGAGTCCAAGTCGGTCTCGTCGGGGCCGCGGCGTCGCGCGAGCTTCGCTGCCAGCAGCCGCTCAGCCCGTCGGATCGAGGCGGTCGGGTCCGTGCTCTCGACGGCGAGCGCGCTGATCGATGCGGTGGCCGGAGCGACCGAGCGGTCGGGGGCGAGATTCAGCAGGACCCGAGCGCGGCCCTGCTCCCACAGTTCCACCGGCTTGGAGCGATGCTGCCCGGCGTGCGCGAACCCGAGTGCGGCGAGGGCGCGCGAGACGAGGGGGGCGGATACCTCGTCCACGGCGAGCTCGGCGAACGCGAAGCCCTCCAGCCGCGGAGCCGGTGTCAGGTGGCCGTGAGGGAACAACTGGGATGCGTCTCCCGTGCCGCGGGCGGCGGCCGCCTCGGCAAGCGTGAGCATGGAGCGCATCGCGTCGGTGGCGGCGTGCCTGGGATCCTCCTGCTGGTAGACATCGTTGAACACTTCGAGCGCGATCGGGCCGGTGTACCCCATGGTCAGGACCCGGCTGAGGAATCCAGCGATGTCGAGCGAGCCCTGTCCCGGGAACATCCGGTAGTGGAGGCTCCACTCTCGAACATCCATGTTCAATCGGGGCGCATCCGCGAGCTGGACGTGGAACACCTTCTCGCGGGCCACCCGGGCGATGGCGGTGGGATCGTTGTCGACGGACAGGACGTGGAAGCTGTCGAGGCACATCCCCAGCGCGGGGTGATCGACACGTTCGACGATGCGCCAGGCATCCTGGAAGGTGCGGACACGTCCCCAGGGCACGGCCTCGTACGCGAGCCGGAGTCCGCGCTGCTCGGCCCGGTCAGCCAGGAGGTTCAGCTGCTCCGCCGTGAGATCGTCGTCGTCGAGTCCGCTCGCGGTTCTCGACGAGCAGCACACGAGGACGCGCGCGCCGAGTTCGGACAGCAGGTCGAACTTCCGCTCGGCGTGACGCAGGCCGGCGACGAAGAGGTCGGGCGGAACCGTCTCGACGTGGAACGGCTGGTACACGTCGACCGACAGGCCGAGGCTCGCAGCCTCCTCGGCCATTCGGGCGGGCGACCACGGCGACATGACGAGGTCGTACTCGAGCATCTCCACCCCGGCGAATCCGGCCGCCGCCGCGGCGCGCAACTTGTCTTCGAGCGTGCCCGACAGGCACACGGTCGAGATGATGACGTTCTGCGCACCGGGGACGACGTTCATGAGTGAACCTCCTCACGTGCGAGCGATTTCGGGCTGGTGACCGCGGTGCTCAGTGCGTCGCGACGTGTTCGATCGCCGCATCGGGCGAGTAGATGTCGAGGATGTTCCAGTGGCCCGTGGTCGGCGTCGGCACATTCACCATGGACACGTCGATCACGACCGGACTGCCGAGCGCGATCGCACGCTCGAGGGCCGGCTTGAACTCCGCAGCGGAGTCGACCTTGATGCCGGTGACCCCGTAGGCTTCCGCGATCGCGGCGAAGTTCGTGTACATCGGATCGTCCGCGTTGCCGAAGACCGTCCCGTAGGTGGTGTCGAACGCGGCCTTCTCGAGCCCTGCGATGGTGCCGAAGGCGTTGTTGTTCATGACGACCCAGACGACGGGAACGTTCTCCTCCCGAGCGGTGGCGAGCACCGCCGGGTTCTGTCCGAAGCCGCCGTCGCCCACGAGGGAGACGACGACGCGATCCGGGCGGGCGATCTTGGCCCCGACGGCGGCGGGCGCCCCGAAGCCCATGGTCGCGAATCCGCCCGGCGTGAGGAACGTGCCGGGAGTGAGGATGTCGAACTGCTGGCCGACGCCGTTCTTGTTCCAGCCCACGTCCGTGGTGATGATCGCGTCGGCCGGCAGCACCTCCCGAGTCTCGGAGAGGATCCGTTCGGGTCGCATCGGCCAGGCGTCGGAGGCCTGGGCAGCCGCATTCTGGAGCTTCACCGTCGCGCGACTCACGGCGATCTGCGCCAGCAGCTCGTCGCGCCGCACGCCTGCCGGGGCGAGGCGGCGCGCGACACGGACGAGCACGGCCAGCGCGGACTTGAGGTCGGCCAGCGCGCCGATCTCCAGCGGGTAGTTGCGTCCGAGCTCGGCAGGATCGACGTCGATCTGCATGAGCTTCGTCGTGGGCACGTCGAAGGTGTACTCGGGGTACCACGAGCTCGAGTCGGCTTCCGCGAACCGGGTGCCCAGTGCGAGGATCCAGTCGGCCGTTCGCGTCGTCTCGTTGGTGAACGCCGTTCCCCAGAATCCCGTCATGCCAAGGACCAGGGCGCTGTCGTCGGGCATCGCGCCCTTGCCCATGAGGCTGTGCGCGATGGGGAGCGACAGCAGCGAGGCGAATTCGGCGAGCTCGGATGCCGCGTCGGCAGCGACGATGCCGCCACCGACGTACAGCACGGGCCGGTCGGCATCCAGGAGGTGCTGCACGATCCGCTCGGCCACCGCTTCATCGAGGCTGGGCCTCACCAGCGAACGGGTGTTCCCGACCACCTTGTCGAACAGCGCGACGTCGATCTCCGCGGAGAACACGTCCATGGGCACGTCGACGAGGACGGGACCGGGTCGGCCGCTCTCCGCGAGGGTGAATGCCTTGTCCAGCACCTCGGCGATGAGGTGGGGCTGGTCGACCCGCCATGCACGCTTGACGAACGGCCGGTAGATCTCGTACTGCGCCGCGTCGGCGTGGAGATTGATCTCTTGGTGCGGATGCTTCCCGAAGTAGTGGGTGGGCACGTCGCCGGCGATGACGACCATCGGGATCGAGTCGAGTGCGGCGTTGGCCACCCCGGTCGTGGCATTCGTCAGGCCCGGGCCGAGGTGCGTCAGCACGACTCCCGCCCGCTTGGCCACCCGTGCGTAGCCGTCGGCGGCGTGGGCGGCGATCTGCTCGTGGCGCACGTTCACGAAGGAGATGCGCTCGCTCTTCTCGAGGGCTGCGAGCAGCGCGATGTTCGTGTGTCCGCACAGCCCGAAGACGTGCTCGACCTCGCGTGCCTCCAGGTATCGAACGATCTGGTTGGAAACCAGGTCCTTCATGGCGTTCTCCTTCACTCGTCGCCTTCGTGCGGGACCGATCGGCGAGCCGGACCCGAGTAGGTGTATCCGATGGACTTCGGCATCGGACCCTTGATGCGGCCACCCTGCGTCATCTGCTCGACGGTGTGGGCGAGGATGCCCACCGAGCGCGCGAGGATGAAGACACCGCGCCCGAGCTCAGGGCTGAACCCGAGCTCGCAGTAGATGACGGCCGTCACTCCGTCGACGTTCATGGGAATGGGCTTGGGCCTGCCCTCGTTGATCGCGTGCTCGACCGCGCGGCCGATCGCCGCGAAGCGGCCGCTCACCACCCCCTCCGCCGCCGCCGCGTCGACGAGCGCCAGCAGGCGAGGCGAGCGTGGATCGAGCGGATGGAATCGATGGCCGAATCCGGGGAAATAGCGGACGCCCGCATCGCGGTGCCGTTGCAGGACGAGCCGGACCGCCTCCTCGAGGTCGTCCGATCGTTCGAGCTCGGCGTCGACCTCGAGGTACAACTCCATGCACTGCTGGCCCGGACCGCCATGGACGTCGTCGAGCACGTTGATCGCCGACGCCATCGCGCCGTTGACGGGCACACCGCAGGTCGTCGCCATCCGGGCGATCGCGATCGACGGCGCCTGCGGTCCGTGGTCGACGGATGCCACGAGTGCCGTCTCGAAGAGGGCGGCCTGAGCGCGCGAGGGCAGTTCGCCGCGCAGCATGAGCCAGATGGTGTCGACGAATCCGACGTTGCCGATGAGCTCCTGGATGGGATAGCCGCGCAGTGCGATCTCCCCGGGGCTGATGTCGATGATGTCCGTTCGCCACCAGCGGCGTGCTTCGTCGACGAGGGCTTCCGGCGACGTTCCGGTCACCGGCTCGCGCTCGGCACCGTCGTTCCCCGGTGCGGTCACGGGGCCGCCGCCAGTGTCGCGTCCGACGACTCGAGCGCTTCGTCGTAGAAGTCCCCGAACAGCTCCTCGTCGGATGGCCGGTCCTCGGCGATGGTGCGCGCGACCCACGTCGTGTTCAGGTAGTGACGGAGGGAGACGTTCTCGGAGGTGATGTTGCCGCCCCAGGTGCCGCACCCCATGGACGAGGTCATGGGCATCCCGTTCGTGAACGATCCCGCGTTCGCCTTCGAGTTCGGCTGGCGGACCATGATCCGCGAGACCGGCATGTGGCGGGCGAAGTAGTCGATGTGCGCATCGTCGGTGGAGGCGATGCCGCACGAGTGGCCCTTGCCGCCGATGTCGTAGAGCCGCTTCGCGAGCTCGACGCCGTCCTCGAAGCTGCCCTCGTAGGCGTGGACCGCCATCAGGGTGGTCAACTTCTCCTTGCAGAACTGGCGGTCGTCGCCGATGCCGTCGCCCTCGACCAGGATGAACCTGCGGTCCGCTGGGATGTCGAATCCGGCGGCCCTCGCGAGCGCCTGCGGCGACACCGCCACGGTGTCTGGCAGCCGGTGCCCTTCCTCGTCCCAGATCACCGACTGCAGCGCCGCTCGCTCATCCGACGTCGCGAGGTATCCGCCTTCGGCCTGGAGCGCATCGAGCATCTCCCGATACCGCCCCGCGGGCACCAGGACGTTCCCGTCCGCCGAACAGCCCGAGCCGAAGTCCGACGTCTTGGACAGCATGCAGTTGCGTGCCGTCTCCTTCAGGTCGGCGGTCTCATCGACGAACTCGGTCGCATTGCCCGCCCCCACTCCGTAGGCGGGCGTTCCCGAGCTGTAGGCCGCTCGGACGAGGCCCTGACCGCCCGTGGCGATCACGAGGTCGGATCGCCGCATGATCTCCTGCGACGCCGCCAGGCTCGGCAGCGTGATGCACTGCAGGATGTCGGCGGGCGCGCCCTCCGCCTCCAGCGCCTCGCGCATGAGCCGGACGGTCTCGAAGGTCGTGTGCTTCGACCGCGGATGCGGCGAGAACACCACGACGTCGCGGGCCTTGATCGCGTAGATGGCGTTGCCGGCAGGGGTCAGGTCGGGGTTCGTCGTCGGGACGACGCATCCGATGATCCCGACCGGCTTCCCGTACTTGACGAGCCCCTTCTCGGGATCCTCCTCGATGATCCCCACCGAGGGACTGCGCAGCGCATCCCGAAGGACGCCGCGGATCTTCATCCGCTTGTTCATGCGGCTGTCGAAGTCGCCGAGGCCGGACTCCTCGATTCCCATCCCCACCAGCCGATGGAATGCGGAGCGGTTCGCGACCGCCCACGCGACGGCCTGGATCAGGCGGTCGACGCGAGCCTGGTCATAGGTCTCGATGATCGCGAGCGCGGCCTGCGCTCGGGCGAAGACGTCATCGAGTTCCTGCTCCTGCTCAGGGGAGAGGGACTTGGGTGTTGAAGCGGCCATGACAACTCCGTCCATGGGCATTTGTGCCGATTGCCGCATGGTAGGCACACGCCGTCGTCGTCGACAAAGCGTGTCCCATTGGGCAGAAACGGGGCTCCGGCCATCCAGATCCGCGGCTGCCGACGGCGGCAGTTGTACCACTCGATGGGTCATGCGGTTGCCCGCCCATGCCCTCGGGGTTAGCGTCCGAGCGCCAGCCGGATTCACCGACCCGCGGATTCACCGATCCCGAGGTCGGAGGAGCCGGGCGGCACCCCAGGGCGACGTCGGAAGGGCGAGAGCTCATCCGTCGCCGGATCAACGACGATCAAGGAGTCAACGGATGCGCAAACGACTGACCACGAGGTTGGGGGTCGCGGGAATCGGGGCACTGATGGTGTTCGCGGTGGCCGCGTCCCCCGCGTACGGACTTGCGGGTTCCGCAGAACCGGCCCCGCCCGCGGGGCTGACGGGCCTCGAGCCGACCGGCGCCGACATGCCGACCGTCGGCGGCAACCTCGGCAATCAGCACTATTCGGGTCTGACGGATATCACCAAGCAGAACCTGAAGGATCTCGCACCGGCCTGGCGGACGCACCTGTCGGCCGTCGCGCCCGCGTCGACCAACGTCGGACAGCAGACGACGCCGATCGTCGTCGGCGGCGTCATCTACCTCGATACGCCGAGCGGCGGCGTCATCGCCGTCGACGGCGTGACGGGGGACGCCATCTGGAAGTGGGACAAGCCCGCCTACGGAACCTCGGGCACTCGGCGCGGCGTCTCGGCGGGCGACGGGAAGATCTTCACCCTGGCCGGCGGCAACCGCGTGGTCGCGCTCGACCAGGCGACAGGCGCTGAGGTGTGGGCGGTGCAGCCCACCGGGCCCAACGGCGAAGACCTCGGCCGCGTCGGCAAGGTCGCGACCGTGTACTCCGACGGGGTCGTGTACGCCCACGCTGCGGACGGCGACCGCGGTGCGGTCGTCGCGCTGGACGCGAGCGACGGCCACTACCTCTGGCACTTCTTCGGCGGACCGAAGCGCGGCGAGCTCTTCACGGGCCTGGACGGCGCGACCTTCGACGCGTCGGCGACCTGGGGCCCCGTGCAGGCCGACGGCACAGACTGCGCGGAAGAGGGCGGTGCGACGTCGTGGATGCACGGCGCCGTCGACCCCGAACTGGGCTACTACATCATGACCTTCGGCAACGCGCGCAGCTGCACGTCGTCGCAGAACGCCTCGGGGCGCCCCGGCGACAACCTGTTCTCGGACACGATGGTCGCCGTCGACGCACGGACCGGCACGTTCAAGTGGCACTACCAGTCCATCCACCACGATGTGTGGGACATGGACAACGTGCACCCGCCGACGCTCGCCGACATCACGGTCGACGGTGAGGAGCGAAAGGTCGCCTTCTACGGCAGCAAGTCAGGCCACCAGTTCGTCATCGACCGCACCAACGGCAAGCCCGTGCTGCCCGTGACCGAGAAGCCCGTGATCACGGACTCGCGCCAGCACAACGCAGCGACGCAGCCCATGCCGGAGACGCGGCTCATGCCGGACTGCGTCGTGTGGGAGAAACTCGACGCTGACAACGTCCCGGGAAACCCCTGGCGCGGTGTGCCGAACTACAACGGGTACCAGGCGGATGCCGAGGGGAATCTCGTGTTCAACCCCGACAGCTACGTCTCGGTCGACGAGCCGTTCCTCAACTATCCTGCGGGTTCGTCGGGACACCGCGAGGGCTGCCTGTACGACCCGCAGTTCCAAGCGCCGATCCTGTCGACGACGAGTCAGAACGGCGGCGGCGACTGGTCGAACAACTCCTACAGCCAGAGCACGAACCTGGTCTACTTCCCGTACGGCACGAACCCGGTCGCGCACTTTGACGGCGCAGCCTCCAACGGCCTGCGTGCCATCGGGCAGTACCAGACCGGTGGCATCCTGGCCTACGACGCGTCGACCGGCGAGGTCGCGTGGCGCAACCACCTCGGCACGGACATGTCGCACGGCCAAGGACCGCTGACGACGGCATCCGACCTGCTCTTCGTCGGACAGATCGATGGCGAGGTCCTGGCGATGGATGCCGCTGACGGCAGCGTGCTCTGGAGCTTCCAGACGGGCTCCGGCATCGCATCGGCGCCGGTCACCTACGAGGTCGACGGCGAGCAGTACGTCGCCGTGTTCGCCGCCGGATCGACCAATCCGTACGGGGCATCCGTCACGCAGGGCGACTCGCTCTGGGCCTTCAAGCTCGGCGGGACCTATACGACCGAGTCGGGAAGCCAGGAGGGACCCGACACGGCACCACTGTCGATCCGTCGGCCGGTGGGCGGTGCGGCCGTCGCCGGTGAGACGGTCGGCAACACGGTGCTCCTCGCACGGACCAGCCGCACTGCCGACACCGCCGCGGCGCGAGACAGTGTGTCCCAGAACGGGATGCAGCCCACGCACCTGCGCGTGCCCGTCGGCACGACGGTGACGTTCCGGAACCCCGGGGCGGAGACGTTCCCGAACTTCCCGAACCTGAAGCCGCATTGCGCGACGCAGTTCTTCGAGGGTGAGTTCGACGTCGAGCTGCAGCCGGGAGAGACGTACCAGCACACGTTCGACCGTGCCGGCGAGTACTTCTTCAACGACTGCACCGATCCGCGGCCGACCGGCAAGATCGAGGTGTACCTCGAGCCGCAGGATCAGCCGGGGGCGCTGAGGTTCACGCCGGCCCGGCTCGATCTCGGTTCGGGAACCGGGCTCTTCACCGGGGTGAACGGAACGATCTCGGCTCACTTCGAACTGCCATCGGGATACGAATACGAAAGCGGTGCCGTCCTGCTTGCTCCGCTCTCGCCGGCTCCCATCCCGGCCGCGAAGGTGACGGCGAACAAGAACCGGATCATCGTCCAGTTCGAGGCCGCCGACGTCGACAACAACGTGCCGACCGGCGAGGTGACGTTGACCCTGAGGGCCAACGTCCTCAACACCCAAGGCGTGCAGGAACAACTCTCGTCGAGCGCGACGGTGACCATCCGCAAGTAGCCGATTCCGACACGACACCGATCCGTCTCCGTCGTCTTCGATGGAGACGGATCGGTCTGTGCGGGCCGTGTCCCATTCGGCGAGACTCGACTTTGCACATGCCGGACGGCAGACCAGAGTCACAGGGGCAGCGATGTGCGTGAGCACGCAGGACCCCGCATCAACAGAGAGGTTGACCATGCACCCCGACACCGTGGCGGTGACGCCATGACCGACAAGGAACCGGGGCCGGAGCCCGAGGGGGACCAGCCCGCCGAGCCTGAGAACGCGACGCGGAAGGCGTCAGAGGCGGCCCTCGGCGACTCGATCTACCCTCATACCGACACCTTCTATGCTGGGCCCGAACTCAACAAGGGCGTCCCAACCGACCCCGGCTTCATTCGGGTCCTCTCGGCAGTCGAGATCACGATCGGCGTCACGCTCTTCACCTTGATCGTCTTCGGCGTCATGTACCAAGTGCTGGGGCGGTACTTCCCATCGATCAGCTGGGTCGGCGCCGGCGAGATCGCCCTGATGTCGATGGTGGCCATGACCTTCATCACGACGGGCTATCTGGTTGGACGCAACGGGCACATCGTGCTCGAGATGTTCGACGAACTCCTTGCCGGATCCCGGCTCTTCGTCGCCTTGCGGGTCGTCTCGGCGGTCATCATGGTCATCATCAGCCTGGCCCTCGCGTATGAGGCGTTCGTGAAGATCGAGACCGAGTGGGGCAGGCTCAGCGCGGCGATGCATGTGCCGATGGGCGTGCTGTACCTCTTCGCCCTCGTCGGCTTCCTTTCGGCAGCGATCCACTCCTCCTTCAAGATCCCGTTCGCGAACCGTCCGGAGCGCAAGCTCGACATCGGCGAGATGGAAGGCTGACACTTGGATCTCTGGCTCTACATCCTGCTGTTCGTCATCCTGCTGCTGCTGAGAGTCCCCGTCGCGTTCGCGATGATCGGGTCGAGCATGCTGTACTTCTACAGCCACGGGCTCTCGGCGGGCTATGCGATCTCCTCGATCGTCAACGGCATCAACAGCTTCCCGCTGCTCGCGGTCCCGCTGTTCATCTTCGTCGGAACCATTGCCAATCACCTGGGCATCGCCACGCGGCTCTACGACCTGGCGCGGGCGCTCCTGCCGCGGCTCCCGGGCAACCTCGCATACGTGAACCTCGGTACGGCGATCGGCTTCTCCTGGATCAGCGGCTCCGCGCTCGCCGATGCAGCGTCGACGAGCAAAGTCCAGATCCCTCAGATGCTCAAGGCGGGTTACCCGTACGGCTTCTCGGCCGGCCTGACGGCAGCGGGCTCGCTGATGAGCACCGTCATGCCGCCCAGCATCCCCGCCGTGCTCTTCGCGGCGACCGCGTCCATCTCCACCGGTGCCCTGTTCGCAGGCTCGATCATCCCTGCCATGCTCATGGCGGTCGGGCTGGCCGCCTATGTCTTCTTCTGGGTCCGGCGCCATCCCGACGTCGCGGTGAGCCGCCCCTTCGTCGGCTCGATGCTCGGCAAGGCGGCCGTGCGGGTGATCGGACCGGCGTTGCTCCCCGTGATCATCCTCGGCGGCATCTTCAGTGGGCTGTTCACACCCACCGAGAGCGCCGGCATCGCGGCGGTGTACATGCTCATCCTCGGTGCGATCTACCGCACGCTGAACTGGCGCGTGTTCTGGAAGTCCGCCAAGGAGACGGTCGTCATCTCGGGCGGGATCCTCCTGATCCTGGGCGCGTCGAACCTCATGGGCCAAGTCCTGGCGCGCGAGCAGGTCTCGCGCATGCTGGGGGAGTGGCTGACAGGATTCACCGACAATCCGCTCGTGTTCCTGCTGATGCTCAACGTGCTGCTGATCCTGCTCGGCATCCCGCTCGAGGCGCCGCCGGTGATCCTGGTGCTCGTGCCGATCCTCATGCCGATCATCGCGCAGTTCGGGATCGATCCCGTACAACTCGGCGTCATCATGATCCTCAACCTGATGATCGGTTCGTTGACACCACCGGTCGGGGCAGTGCTGTTCGTCGTCGGCTCGATCACTCGCAGGCCGATGGGAGAGCTCTTCCGCGGCATCCTTCCCTTCCTGATCCCGCTCGGGGCGGTGCTGCTGCTCCTGACCCTGTTCCCGGTCATCGTCACGAGCCTGCCGACGCTGCTCGGCCTGATGTAGGAGACATCCATGTCGAGGACCCTCTTCGTGCTGAACGGATCGAACTTGAACATGCTCGGTCTACGCCAGCCTGAGGTGTACGGCTCATCGACGCTGGACGATGTTCGCGGCGACTGCGAACGGGTGGCGAGCGAGTTGGGATTCGACCTCTTCTTCGCGCAATCCAATGCCGAGCACGAGATCGTGGAGTGGTTGCACGAGGCGTTCCGGCGGCAGGCGACCGTCGTGATCAACCCCGCGGGTTTCAGTTTCCAGTCCGTGCCGATCCTCGACGCCCTTCGAATGCTCACCACCCCTGTGGTCGAGGTGCACATCACCAACATCCATGCCCGGGATGCGGTCTACCACCACTCCCTCATGTCGTCGGTCGCACGGGTGGTGATCGCCGGCGCGGGCGTCTACGGATATGAACTGGCGATTCGTGCGGCCGACCGATTGGCGCCACAGGGCACGTAGCGACCGCCTGACCGTCGTGCGCCAGGTCAGCTGCGGGCGATCGAGTCGGCGGCTCCGATCCCGAACACGAGTGCCTTCGTCAGCGCTGTTCCGGTCATGTAGGACGCGCCGTGGAAACCACCGACGACCTCACCTGCGGCGTACAGCCCCTCGATGCGGCTTCCGTCCACCCGCTTCACCGCCGTGTCGGCCCCGACGCTCAGTCCGCCGTACGTCGAGGTCATCGCCGTCACGGCGGCGTAGGCGTAGAACGGCGGGGTCTCCAAGCGCACCAGCGAGCCCACTCCGTTCACGAGACCCGTCCGTCCGAACGGGTCGTCGCGGCGCCCTGACACGCTCTCGTTGTACTGCGCAACGGTGCGCTCGAGGCGTTCCGGCGGGATACCGAGCTCACGCCCGAGCGCTGAGATCGTCGGTGCGCTCACGAGGTGCCCGAGCTCCTCGAGGCGCTCCATGTCCGACAGCGGAACGCCGGGCTTCGAACGGGCCCGCACGACGGCATCGAAGATCTGGAAGGCAGTCCGGCCCGGCTGGCCCAGCACAGCGGACCCGAGGACCTTGTACGACGCTGACTCGTCCGCGAAGCGCTGACCGTGGACGTTCACGAGGATCGCGCCGAGGTAGTTGGCGGTCAACAGCTCGTGCTCGTCGTCGCTCGTTTCCGCGTGCTGGCCGTAGGTGCCGGCGACGTGCCCGATGTCGGCGAGGCCGGCACCGAGCATCCATGCCATTCGGAGCCCGTCGCCGGTGTTGCCCGCGCCTCCGTACGGCATGGCAGCAGCCTGATCCGGCACGAACAGGTCGAGCAGCTCGCGCGAGCGCGAGAACCCGCCGCTGGCGAGGACGACCCCTGAGGAGGCGAAGAGGTCTCCGGTCGCGGACGTGATGCCGACCACCCGGGATCCGTCCGTGACGAGGTCACCGGCCGGGTGGCCGGTGAGGATGACGGCACCCGCCGCGACGGCTTCGTCCTCGAGGTGCGCGAGCAGATCGCCGATGCGGATCAGGTGTGCGCGGGCGACGGTCATTCCGGCACTGACCTTGAGTTCATCGGTCCATGCCCCCGCACGATCGATCGCCGCGACCGCGTCGGCCTGCCGGTCGACGAGCGCGCGCAGCAGTGTCTCGTCGGCGAAGCCTCCGCCGGTCGCCGCCATGTCCGCCAGGAACAGGTCGTCGGAATCCTCGACCCCCGCTCGGCGCTGGAGCGTCGAGCCGGAGAACGCGAACCAACCTCCGCTCAGGGCGGAGCTGCCTCCCAGCCGATCGCGCTTCTCCACGAGGGCGACCCTCAGCCCGTTCGTGGCGAGGCGGTGCGTCGCGGCCAGGCCGGCGAGTCCTCCGCCGACGATGATCGCGTCGAACACCCGACCGGACGGCGTCGTCATCGCTGCCCGGTCACGGCTGCTCCGACGCTTCGACTTCCGCCCGGAACCGCGCGACGTCGACCGTCCGGGAGGTGCCGGCGGCGAGCGCCGCCGCCTCGACGAGTGCGAGCGTGCGGGAGGCGTCTTCGGCCGTGACGAGTGGCTCCGCCATTCCACGTGCGACGTCGACGAAGTGGTCGAGCTGTGCCTGGAAGGAGCCGCGCCGTTCGACGGGGAGGTAGGTACGTGACAGCGGCGAATGCCAGTCGCGAGGGACGGACGGACCATAGGTGTACTTCGCGAGATTCGGCACCGACAGTGCCCCGTGCGTGCCGACGATCCGGTAGGCGACCCCGTCGGGGACGAATGGGAACGCGAGCGTCTCTTCGGTGGCCTGGTCCCAGCCCCACGGCGAGACCCCGGCGTCGGAGGCGAGGAAGCTTCCGACTGCTCCGGACTCGAACCGGAGGTTCAGCGACACCGTGTCCTCGACCTCGAGGCCACGGGCATGCGAACTGCGCATCGCTTGGATCTCGGCCACCTCGCCGCACAGGTGCCGCAGGAGGTCCAGGTCATGCACGACGTTGATGAGCATGACGCCTGCGCCCGGTGCGCGGTGCCATGGGGTGTCGGTGAAATACGCGTCGTCCTTGCGCGCGGACCAGAGTCCGCTGACGGCGACGATCTCTCCGAGCTCGCCCTCGCGGATGGCGGTGCGGGCACGTGCGACGGCCGGATGATGGCGGCGGTGGTGGCCGACCAGGAGTCGCCCGTTCAGCTTGGCAACCGTGTCGACGAGCCGACGGGAATCGGCGGAGTCCATGGCGATCGGCTTCTCGAGCAGTACCGCGACGCCGGCCTCGAGGCATTCGACGGCTGTCTCGACGTGCAGGGGGTTGGGATTGGCGATGATGGCTGCGTCGATTCCCCCTGCGTCGAGCATCGTGACGACGTCCTCATACGTCGGACAGTCGTGACCCACGTCTGCGGACAGGAGCGGGTCGGCGATCGCGGCCAGGACCGCCCCCTGGGCCGCTCGAATGAACTCGATGTGCTGCCGCCCCATGAACCCTGCTCCGACGACTCCGATGCGAAGCGGGGGTGGTTCGGATGCGGTCATGGGGCCTCCCTGCAACGTCGCCGTCGCACCGGTCGGAATCGAGCGTATGGCAGGATGGATCGACGCACACGAGTCGTTCCATTCAGCGGCGACGGTCTCCACTGGAGCTCCGGGCAGCATGTTCCACTCGACGGGACATCGCTTTGCGAACCGATCGAAGTCCGTAAGAGTCGGCACTGCCACCGAGCCGTAGCTTGACAGCGTGGTCGACGACGATCTCGCCCCGTGCGGAGCATGTCGATTGCATGTCGCGCTTCGGCCACCGATCTCACGTCGGCGCTTGCACGAAGACGTGCGAAGAAAAAGAGGAGAGTCCCATGGGCACAGCCCGATCGACGCGCCGAGGCTTGATCGCCGCGTCGGTGCTCGCAGCAACCACCCTCGTCGTCACCGGTTGTTCCGGCGGCGGCGGCGCTCCCGAAGAGTCCGGTGACGCGGGCGCTTCGGACAACAAGCCCGTGACCATCACTGTCGCGACGAGCCAGAACGAGCAGACCCCGAACTACTTCTGCGGCGTCGAGCTGCTCAAGGAGCGACTCGAGGAAGCCGACATCGGCTTCACCGTCGAGCTGTATCCGGCAAGTCAGCTCGGCCCCGACGCAGACCGCTTCCCGCTCGTGCAGGCCGGCGACATCGATATCGACCTGCAGGGTGCGTCCGCGCTGAGCGCCACGTACGAGCCGATCGGCGTCGTCGATGCCGCCTACGCGTTCAATGACGTGGACCACGCGTTCAAGTGGATCGACGAGAGCTCGGAAGACCTGTTCTCGGGTTTCCATGAGGCCACCGGCGTCAACATCGTCGACGGGTGGTTCTTCGGCAACCGCACCTTCACCACCAAGGACGTCGAGGTGCACGGCCCCGATGACCTGGAGGGTGTGCCGATCCGATTCCCGAACTCCCCGATCTTCCTCGCGAATGCCGAAGCGCTCGGAGTGACGAGCCCCGTGTCGGTGGCCGTCGAGGAGGTCTACACCGCCCTGCAGCAGGGGATCGCGGTGGGCCAGGAGAACCCGATCGTCGCGACGCGCTCGTCCAGCTACGATGAGGTCCTCAACACCGCCATCTTGAACGACCACAACGTCGGCATCCACTGGATCCTCGTCAGCGACAAGACGTACGAGAAGATGAGCGAGGAACAGACGGCGCTGCTCGAGGAGACCGTCCACGACATCCGCCCCGAGAACCGGGAATGCGTCGAGGAGGCGACCGAGGAGATCCTCGACGAGTATCGCGCGAACGACGCGTTCACGGTGATCGAGAAGGAGGACATCGACATGGATGCCTTCATCAGTCAGGCGGAGGAGTTCTTCGAGGGCTACTTCACCGGTGAGAACCTCGAGGCATACCAGGCGATCCGCGAGACCGCGGACTGACCTCCGCGAGCCAGGAACGGGGTGGGTGCGCAGACGCACCCACCCCGTTCTCCGCGTGTCCGACCGGCTCGTGTGCCGGATCAGTGCGCCGGGCTCGTCCCCAGCCGACGACTCAGCGTCATCCCGGCGGCGCGCACCGCCGGAGCGACGCGGTCGGGTACCACGTCCGCGACCGTCCCGGTCACGGAGATCGCTGCGACGGGCGCGCCACCATGGCCGAGGATCGGGCTCGCTGCGCACGCGCGGTCGATGGCGCACTCCTCGTTCTCGGTCGCCACCCCGAGCCTGCGGATCTCGATCAGCTCGCGCCGCAACGCCGATGGCTCGGAGATCGTGTGCGGCGTGCGCACCTCCAGGCCAGCTCGGATGACGCGCTCGACGACGTCCTGCGGTGAGAAGGCCAGGATGGCCTTCCCGAGTGCCGTCGCGTGTGCGGGGAGGCGGCCGCCCATCCTCGCCAACGGCTTCGAGGCGGACTCGCCGCGCACGATCGCGACGAAGACGACGTCGGCGCCTTCGAGCACCGCCAGGTTCACCGTCTGACCGGTCGCGTCGCGCAGCTCGGTCATCACCGGAAGCGCCAGGTGCCGCAGCCTTCGCGGCTGCTCGACGGTCATGGCCAATTCGAAGAGGCGAGTGCCCAGATAGAGCTTGTCGCCATGGCGGTCGAGGAAGCGCTGCGCGACGAGGTCGGCGGCGAGCCGGGAGACGGTGGACTTCGGAAGGTTGGCACGCCGGGCCAGCTCCGAGACACCGATCCCTTCGTCGTTCTCGCCGAACGCGTCGAAGACGGCCGTCACGCGGTCGAGCACGCTGACCGAATCCGTCCAGTCTGAAGTGCGCATGTCCTATGCGGCCGTGAGTCGACGGCTGACGTTCGTGCCTGCGGCACGTACGAGGGGTGCGACGCGATCCGGATCCATCGCTCCGCTGGGTCCCGCGATCGAGATCGCGCCGAGCACGACACGGTCACCCGCAAGGACGGGGCTCGCGACGGCGAAGATGCCGGGGTACGAGACCTCGAGGTCCGTCGCGACGACGGAGGCGCGCACATGGGTGAGTTCGGCGCGGAAGTGGTCGGCGTCGTCGTCGATGAGCGGCGCGGTGACCCGGTCCACCACGTCCTGATCGGCGCAGAAGGCGAGGTAGGCCTTGCCGCTGGCGGTCGTCAGTGCGGGCGAGCGCATGCCGGCACGGGTCGGGAGCATCGGAAGACGACCCGCGACGGCGGCGATCGACACCATGTCCGTCCCCTGCTGCACCCAGAGACCCACCCGCTCGCCCGTGACGTCCCGCAGCTGCCGGATGACGGGCGCCGCGGCGGTGAGCAGCCGGCGAGGGAGGCTCGCGCGGGTGCCGAGTTCGAAGAGGCGCAACCCGAGGGTCACGCCGTCCTCCGTGCGTTCGACGTAGCGCTGAGCGGTGAGCTCCGCGACGAGCCGCGAGACGGTGGACTTCGGCAGGCACGTCGTCGACGCGATATCGGTGATGGAGATCGAGCCGCCGGAGTCCTTCACGGCATCGAGGATGGCGATCATGCGTCCGAGCACGGAGGCCGGTCCGCCCGGCGGAGCGGGAGTCGTGTTCCATTCGGCGAAACTCGTCATCGAGTATCCCCTCCCAGCGGCTTGAATCGTCGTCGATCGCCTTTGATTCCGAACGTACTAGTTCGTACAGATCCATGCAATGCTGTTTTGAGAACCAGGCGGACGCCAATGCCGGTGGACGCAGAAGGGTGCCATGCGCACATCGATCGCCACGGTCTGCCTGAGCGGCACACTCGACCAGAAACTCGTTGCCGCGCACGAGGCGGGATTCGATGGCGTCGAGATCTTCGAGCCGGATCTGGTCGCCTCGCCCGAGTCGCCTGAGGCGATCCGCGCGAGAGCCGAGCAGCTCGGCCTGTCGCTCGACCTCTACCAGCCCTTCCGCGACTTCGAGGGAGTCGGTCCCGAGCTCCTCGCACAGAACCTTCGCCGGGCCGCGGCCAAGTTCGCCCTGATGAATCGCCTCGGCATCGAGACCCTGCTGTTGTGCAGCAACGTCGCGACGGCGCGGAGCGGGGATGAGCAGCTCGCCGCTGCCCAACTGCGGCAACTCGGGGACGTCGCCGAGCGCTTCGGTGTTCGCGTCGCCTATGAGGCGCTCGCCTGGGGCCGATTCGTCGACAGCTTCGAAGCAGCGGCTCGCATCGTGCGCCTCGCCGACCACCCGCGCATCGGCCTCTGTCTCGACAGCTTCCACATCCTCTCGAAGGGCCACAATCCTGAGGCGATCGAGACCATCTCCGCTGACAAGATCTTCTTCGTGCAGATGGCTGACGCCCCGCTCCTCTCCATGGACGTGCTCTCGTGGAGCCGGCACCACCGCCTCTTCCCGGGGGAGGGCGGTTTCGACCTCGGCACCTTCATGGGACACCTGGTCCGAACGGGCTACGACGGCCCGATCTCACTCGAGATCTTCAACGACACCTTCCGCCAGGCCGATCCGCTCGCGACGGCGGTCGACGCGCGACGCTCGTTGCGCTGGCTCGAGCATGAGACCGCCGCCTCCTTGGGCGCAGCGGCGGGCGGAGGTGCGGCTCGGATGTGCACGGCCGGGCTTCCCGCCGTCGAGCCCCCTGCCGACATCAACTACGTCGAGCTGCGAACCGGCGAGTTGCACGAGCTCAGGCGCCTGCTCGGGCAACTGGGCTTCCGCTCCCACGGAGGGCACCGGACGAAGCCGGTCGAGCTGTGGTCGCAGGGCGGCGTTCGGATCGTGCTCGGCGCGCCGGATTCGGAGCAGATGCGGCCGACGGTCGCGGGCATCGGCCTTTCCGTGAGTGATCCTGCCACTGCGCTGCGGCGGGCGCGGGACCTGTTCGCTCCCGACGTTCCTCGGGAGGAGGGAACAGGCGAGGAACCCCTCGTCGGTGTTCGAGCGCCTGACGGGTCGGAGGTGTTCTTCGGTGCCGCGGGAGCATCGACGCCCGCATGGGTGAGTGAGTTCGGCGCCCCCGAGCACGGCGACCCGCAGATGGTCGAACGTATCGATCACGTCAACCTCGCCCAGCCCTGGCAGCACTTCGATGCAGCGGTGCTCTTCTTCCGTTCGGTGCTCGACCTGCGCACGGAGGCGTCGATCGAGGTGGCCGCACCGGTGGGCCTGGTGCGCAGCCAGGTCCTCCACAGCGACAACGGGATCCTGCGAATCGCGCTCAACCTGGTGCCCTCGGGTGCGAGCGCGGATGCGATCCTTCCGCAGCACCTCGCCTTCGCGACATCCGATGCCCTCGCGCTCGCTCGTGCGGCTCGTGACCGCGGTTTCAGGCCCCTCGACATCCCGGCGAACTACTACGACGACATCGAGGCACGCTACCAGCTCGAGCCTGCGCTCCTCGATGAGCTCAGGGAGCTGAACGTCATGTACGACCGGGACGAGACCGGGGAATTCCTGCACTTCTACACCCATCCCATCGGGACCGTGTTCCTCGAGGTCGTCGAGCGTCGTGGCGGATACGCGGGGTACGGTGCGCTCAACGCGCCCGTCCGGCTCGCTGCCCAATACCAGCATCGCCACGCCGTACGTCGGGGGGCCCTCACGTGATCCGGCACGTCGCCGTCTTTCGATTCGCCCCGGAATTCACGATGGAACAGCGAGAGCATTGGATGTCGTTGCTGCGGGCGCTGCCGAGGCACATCCCCGAACTGCGCAGCATGACCGTCGGTCCGGATGTGCTGGGAGCCCCGACGTCGCATGAGCTCGCCATCGTCGCCGACTTCGACGACCTCGACGGATTGGCCGCCTACACGCGGCATCCGGCCCACGCCGAGGTGCTGAAGCTCTCCGCACCGGTGAAGGTGTCGCTTGCGACGGTCGACTTCGAGATTCCGGATGCCTCGTGACCGGTCGTGCGCGTGACCTCGGAGGACGCTACCTCGTCGGCCTGATCGGCGAGGGCATCACCGCATCCCTGACCCCGGCGATGCACGAAGCGGAAGCCCGGGAGATGGGACTGGACTACGAGTACCGCATCTTCGACCTGATCGAGCTGGGCCGCCCGGCAACGGACGTCGGCGCGATCCTCGCCGAAGCCGAGTCCGCGGGCTTCGCGGCGATGAACATCACCCACCCATGCAAGCAGCTCGTCGTCGACCTCGTCGATGAGCTGGATTCGGATGCCGCGCACCTGGGAGCAGTGAACCTCGTGGTCTTCGACGATGGCCGTCTCATCGGGTTCAACACGGACTGGATGGGGTACCGCGACGGTCTCGTGGCAGGCCTGCCGGGCGCATCGTTCGAGCGCGTGGTGCAGATCGGCTGCGGGGGCGCGGGGGCCGCGACCGCGTACGCGCTCCTCTCGGAGGGCACCGAGCGGCTCGACCTGGTGGACGTCGACCCCGCCCGCGCGGAAGACCTCGCCGCTCGGATGCGCACGCACTTCCCTGGGCTGCGCATCGGGACGCTCGCACCGGACGACGTCCCCCGAGCGATCGCGCGCGCGAGCGGCGTCGTCCACGCCACGCCCATGGGGATGCTCCACCACCCCGGGATCCCCTTCGACCCCGACCTGCTGCGGCAGGGAGCCTGGGTGTCGGATGTCGTCTACCGACCCCTCGAGACGGAACTCGTCCGGCGGGCTGCGGAGCGCGGGCATCCGGTGCTCGACGGCGGGCGGATGGCCGTGGGCCAGGCATGCGCTAGTCTCCGAATCATCTCGGGCCTGCTGCCCGATCGTGAGCGGATGGAGCGGCATTTCCGTGCGCTCGTCCGCGCTGAGGGGCAGTCCCGCGCCGGAGGGAGTTCGCAATGACCGATCGCCTGAGCGATGTGCGCGACAACGGGATGACCGAGCGTGCGATCCGGACCCAGGGGGACATCCTCGAGGTCGCCACCGCCGAGTTCGCGGCGAACGGCTACGCGGGCGCCCGAGTCGACGAGATCGCCGCGCGCACTCGCACGACGAAGCGCATGATCTACTACTACTTCGGTTCGAAGGAGGGGCTGTACCTCGCAGTTCTGGAACGCGTCTACGCGCAGATCCGCCGGGTCGAGCGCGGCATCCAGATCGACGAGCTGTCACCGGATGACGCGCTGCGAACCCTCGCGGAGGCGACGTACGATCACCACACGACGCACGAGGCGTTCATCCAGCTCGTCAGTATCGAGAACATCCATCGTGCCGAGCATCTGCGCCAGTCCGAGACGATTCTGCGCGAGAACGTCACCGCTATCACGCTGCTCGAGGAGGTCATCGATCGGGGGGTGCGCGACGGCATCTTCCGCGACGACGTCGATGCCGTCGACGTGCACATGATGATCAGCGCCTACGCGTGCTTCCACGTCGCCAACCGGCACACCTTCGCCGCCATCTTCGATCGGGACATGCTCGACCCCGCACTCCAGGAGTCGCACCGACGGCTCATCGGCGACATGGTCGTTGCGACCATGACGGATCGTCGCAACGATCGACGCGTGCCCTGACCGGCGTCAGACCGCCGGCGGCCTGCCCGGGGCGAGGCGACGCGTGAGCGCCTGCGCAGCAGCGCGGATCGCCGGCGCGAACCGGTCGGCGTCGAATCGATCCGTGCATCCCGAGACCGAGACCGCCCCCACGAGCCCGCCCGAGGGCGCGAACACGGCGCTCGCCGCGCACGACAGCCCGGCGGCGAACTCCCCGACCTCCTCGGCGAGTGCGCCCCGTCGGATGCCGACGAGCTGACGCCGCAGCACCGCCGGATCCCTGATCGTCCGGGACGTCCAGGCTTCGAGCCCCGAGGCGAGGACCTCCTCGACGTCGGAAAGGGGTGAGTGCGCGAGCACGGCCTTTCCCAGCGCGGTGGCATGAATCGGCAGCCGTCCGCCGGTGCGGACGGTCGGCGGTGCCGCCGAGCGACCGCGCATCACGCCGATGCAGACCATCTCGCCGCGGTCGGGGATGGCCAGGTGCACGTTCTCACCGGTCGCGTTGCGAAGGTCGGCCAACACCGGCAGAGCAGCGACCCTGAGCTCTCGCGGCTGCTGGGCGAGCTGCCCGAGCTCGAACAACCGGAGGCCGAGATGGATCCGCTTCCCTTCGCGCTCCAGATACCTCTGGCGCACCAGCGTCGCGACCAGTCGGGAGACGGTGGACTTCGGAAGGCCCGCACGCAGCGCGAGTTCGGAGATGCCCAATCCCCGGTCGTCCTGGTCGAACGCCTCGAGGATGGAGGTCATGCGGTCGAGGACGCCCAGCGCGTCGTTCGCGGCAGCCTCGGGCATCGGTCAGGCCACCTGCAGTGCCAGCCGATGGGTGAGCGCGAGCGCCGCGTGTCGCACGAGCGGCATCATCCGGTTCGCATCCATGTCCGTCACCGGCCCCGCGACGGAGATCGCCGCCACCGGCAACCGTTCCGGTGAGAGGACCGGGCTCGCCACCCCCACGACTCCGGCGAAGGTCTCGCAGCGGTCGATGGCGACCGATTCCGCCCGAACCATGGCGAGCTCCCGCTCGAGCACGCGACGCTGGTGAGGATCGAGGCCGGTCATCACGCTGCAGAGGACCGACTCGTCATCCGTGAATGCCAGGACGGCCTTGCCGAGTGCGGTGGTCACCGACGGCACCCGCACTCCCGCCCGCGACGGTACCGGCCGCAACCGGCCCCGCACCGAGATCACCGAGAGCATGTCGCGCCCTTCCTGAACCGCGACGTTCAGGTGCTCACCGGTCGCGTTGAACAGCTCGACGAGCACCGGCAGAGCGGCAACGCTGAGGCGTCGGGGAGTGCTGGCGCGCGCCCCGAGCTCGAAGAGCCTCAGGCCGATCACGACTCCATCCTCGGTCCGCATCAGGTAGTGCTGCCGCACGAGATCGCCGACCAGACGCGAGACGGTGGACTTCGGGATGCCGGTGCTGAGCGCGAGCCCGGTGATCGTGGTCGAGCCGTGGGACTCCCGGACGGTCTCGAGGATGGCGAGAATCCGGTCGAGCACGGAGACGGGCTCGTCTCTGAGAGCGGATCGCATGTCGGCAGTATCCGCCGACTTCGGCAGGGGCGGCAAGCGCGGTCTGCAATGCCGACGGGGCGGTCCCACTGAGTGGGACACACCCTGCTCGACCACGTCGTCTCGCCGGCGTGGAGAGGGCCCGAACCCGCCGCTTCGGCGTGTTCGGGCCCTCCGGCTCAGGACTCGCGGAGTCCGTGGACGTGTGTCAGACCGTGCAGAACGGCTTGATGCCCATGGCGCTCTCGAGGCCCTCCATCACGTGCTGCTTGAAGAACTCGTCACCCGCCAGCGGGACATCGGTCCAAGCCGCGGCGTCGTGACCGAGAGTCGTCAGCCACGCCCGGCCGCCGTCGTAGTACTGGCACCAGCTCACCGGGTGCGACTCGCCATGGCCGGCAGGGGTCGCCTCGCTCGTGGCCTTGTCGACCTCGAGCAGCACGTTGACGAAGCTGGGATAGGGCACCAGGTTGTACCACTCGTCCTTGAAGGCCCAGGTCTCCGGCATGAACGACGTCGAGACGTCGTTGCCGTTGATCGTCTCGACCGTGCCGTCCCGGTTCGGTCCGTGGTTGTAGAAGTTCGCTCCACCCAGCAGGCCTTCGTAGTACGGCCAGTGGTACTCGGCTCCGAACGCGTTGTGGATGCCGACGAAGCCGCCGCCGCCCCGGATGTACTGCATCAGCGTCGTCTGCGCCGCGTCGTCGAGGGTGTCTCGGTTGGAGCTCAGGAAGACGACCGCCTGGTAGTTGTTGAGGCGGAACTGCGAGAGGTCCTCGGTGTAGTCGGCCGCGATCCCGCGCTCCGCCGCCCAGGCGATGAGCGCGGCCTGGGCGATGTTGTCGGCCTTCAGCGGGGGGTTGAGCCCTGCCGCCAGCGGCGAGCCGAGGTGGGCGTGGCGCGGACCCGCGGTGCGGCTCCAGATGAGGATCCGCTTCGGCTCACCCTCGGTCCAGCCGTTGCCCCATTCGTTGTAGCAGGTCGGGTCGGCACCGCGGCAGACGCCGTAGTCCTTGATCTCATCGAGGTAGATCTCGCTTGCCGTCGTCGGCTGTCCACCGAGTCCGTTGCCGTTGCCGTTGCCGTTCCCGTTGCCAGCGCTCAGGGCTGTTCCTCCGACGGCCATGCTCGCGCCGAGCGCTGCCGCGGCGACGAGGGCGACTCCGGAGCGTATGAGGGATTTCATGTGATCTCCTTTGATCGTTCCTGCTGATTCCTCGAGTGCGCCGAGCGCGACCGGTCCGAGGCTGGTGTGAATCTAGGCGCCGCCCAAGCGGGGAGGCAAAGTCCGTTCCACCCAGTAAGCCGACCGCGACGTCCAACCACCGGAGACCCGCTCGGAGATGGACACGAACGTCGATGATGGCGTTCACTGGAGACCGGAGGCGCCATGGATGACGGTCGATTGCTCGTCGTGTGCAAGGACGACAGCACGCTCGAGGTCATCGACCTCGAGACGTCCATGCCTGCTGGGGTCGTCACGGCATCGGGCTTCACTCCGCATGAGGTCGTCGCGACCGACGACGGACGACGTGCCTTCCTGCCCGTGTACAGCGATGCGCCGGTCGGGTCTCCGGGAAGCGACGGTCGGCGGGTCGACGTCGTCGATCTCCTGACGTTCGAGCGTGTCGGCGAGATCCGGCTGGGCTTCGCGAGCCGACCGCACCAATCGAGCCTGCTCTCGACGGATCGCGTGGCCGTCTCCACGGAGCTCGACGAATCGGTCACCGTGATCGACCAGCGAACCCTTCGAGTCGTCGCGCGACTGCCGACCGGTCAGGCGGAGTCGCACACGTTCGCAGTCAGCGCGGACGGACGTCGCCTCGTGACGGCGAATGTCGGCCCGGGGAGCGTCAGCGTGATCGATGTCCCGTCGCGTGCGCTCCGTGGCGTCGTGGAGGTGGCGGAGAAGGTCAACCGCATCTGCCTCGAGCCCCGAGGACGGTACGCCTACACAGCCGACCAGGGTTCGCCTCGGATCACCGTCATCGATACGGAGCTCGTCCAGCGCGTCGGTTGGATCGAGTTGCCGTCGATCGGGTTCGGCACGGCGGTGACGGCCAGCGGTTCGCACCTCGTCGTCGCGCTCAGGGCCGCTTCGGAGATCGCGGTGGTCGATCCCCGATCCGGCGAGGTCGTGCATCGCATTCCGACCCCGGAGCACCCGCAGGCGATCGTGCTGCACCCCGACGGCGTCCGCGCGTACTCCGCCTGCGATGCCGACGACTGCGTCGTGGAGGTCGACATCCGTGCAGGACGGCTGCTGCGTCGGATCACGACCGGTCGCAATCCCGATGGGATCGCCTGGAGCCGGCTTCCCACTCCGGCCGGGATGGGATGAGCAGTTCGCGAAAGGTGCACGCATGACTTCACCATTCAGCCTCGAGGGCAAGACCGCCCTCGTCACGGGCGGCAACCAGGGCCTCGGGAAGGCGTTCGCGTTCGGGCTGGCCGAAGCCGGCGCGCGCGTCGCCATCGCCGGACGCAGCGAGCCACGGAACGCCGCGGTCGTCGACGAAGCGCGAGGTGCGGGCCACGAGTTCGTGCCGATCACCGCCGACCTCACCGATGACGCCCAGGTCTCGGCGATGATGCACGCCGCGATCGACGGCCTCGGCCGGGTCGACGTGTTGGTCAACAACGCCGGGACGTGCGTGCACAACCCGTCGTTCGACGTGACCGACGACGAGTGGGACGCCGTGTGGGACCTGAACGTGCGAGCCCTGTGGAAGGCCAGCATCGCAGCAGGCGCCCACATGCGTGAACTCGGAGGCGGGTCCATCGTCAATATCGGGAGCATGTCGGGACTGATCGTCAACCGCCCCCAATGGCAACCGGCCTACAACGCCTCGAAGGCAGCAGTGCACCACCTCACCAAGTCGCTCGCGGTCGAGTGGGCCCCGTACAACATCCGCGTGAATGCCGTCGCGCCGGGTTACGTCAAGACCGAGATGGCGCCGGTCGACCGACCCGAGTTCCAGCGGTACTGGGTCGAGGATGCGCCCCAGCGGCGCTTCGCCCTTCCCGAGGAGATCGCGCCGAGCGTCGTGTTCCTCGCCAGCGGCGCGTCGTCGTTCGTCACCGGCTCGATCCTCGTCGTGGACGGCGGGTACACCGCCGTCTGATGACCGGGCGACTCCCGGGCTCGGGGAGAATCGAAGCATGACGTCCGCGGCCGAGTTCATCGACCGCACCCTCCAGGCCGAGGGCTCGGACACGCGAGCGGATGCCGACGCCGACCGCATCGGCGGTGGCCTCAGGTTCTACGGTGCCTCGGTCGGCGCCGTGCGCGGCACGGTGCGCGATGCTGACCGGCGGTATCCCCGGATGCCGCACGACGAGGTCACGGCGCTCGCGTCGGAGCTGTGGTCGGAGCCCGTGTACGAGCGCCGGCTGGCGGCGATCGTCCTCCTGCAGCGCGCGGTGCCGATGCTGCGGGGAAACGACCTCACCCGGGTCGAGCAGTTCCTTCGCGACGCTCGCGTGCCGGACCTCATCGACCCGCTTGCCGGCGACGTCGTCCGTCCGCTGCTCCAACGGCTGGAGGAACCGGATGCCACGCGCGCACGACGGATCGTCCATCGGTGGTCGGAGTCGGACGACCCGAACCTGCGCCGTGCCGCCAGGTTGCTCTGAGTTCGGATGACGGCCAGACTGCCCGGGTGACCACCGACATCGAGCTCGCACGGATCGCAGCGGGCGCCGTCATCCTGCACGACGCACGTCGCAAGGTGCGGTGGAGCGTCGACCTCGAGCCGTTCGAGATCGGCGTGTACCCGGTGACGCAGGAGCAGCTCGCCGAGATGCTCGGAGAGACCGCGACCCACCCGCGCCGGCCGGCGACCGACGTGAGCTGGCTGCGGGCCATCCGGTTCTGCAACGCGGCATCCGAGTGGGAGGGGCTCGACCCCGTGTACACCTTCGACGGCGAGGAGGTCACGTGGCACGTCGACGCCGACGGGTACCGCCTGCCGACCGAGGCGGAGTGGGAGTTCGCGTGCCGTGCCGGATCGACTGGAGCGCACTACGGACCGCTCGCCGAGGTCGCCTGGACGAGCGCCGACGGCGTGACGGCCCCGCAGGACATCGGCGCCAAGCTCCCGAACCTCAACGGACTGTTCGACACCCTCGGCAACGTCTGGGAGTGGTGCTGGGACCTGCTCGACCCAGCCCGCTACGACGACTATCGGGTCTTCCGGGGCGGTGGATTCGCCGACGATGCCTGGAGTGTCAGGGCCTCGACCCGGCGGGGCGGCGCTCCGCGCATGCACCACGAGGATGTCGGGTTCCGCGTCGCGCGTGGCGGCTTCGATGCGACGGATGCCGCGCAGGGCTGGTCTGCGGAGGCCGACGCGGAGCGCGCCGCGGTCGACGGTCCGCTCCCGCCCGGGTGGACGCCGCGCCGCTGACGCGTGGCGCACGCGCCGTCGTGGCTACAGTTCCATGGAGTAGTAGAACGCCCGCTCTCCCGTATCGGGGTCTGTGCCACTGAACCCGTGGCGCTCGTAGAAGCGCTGCGCGTCGACGTCCCCCGCGTCGACGTTGATCTCGATCGCCGAGACGCCCGTCGCTCTCGCCTCGGCGACCAGCAGCCGGATCATCGCCGCACCGAGGCCATGACCTCGACGATCGGGCTGGACGTAGAGTTCGTCGAGGAGCGCGACCGGCCCGGCGTACCAGACGTTGCTCCGCAGCGTCACGAGTGCGACCCCGGCCGCGGGCTCACCCGCCAGGTAGGCGATGGTGCTGGGCCCGCCGAGCAGCGACCGCAGCCGTCGGCTCAGGACGGCCGTGCCCGGCGAAGGCGTCTCGAATTCGGTGTTGAAGTCGTGCAGCAGGCGCGCGACCGTCTCGGCATCGTCGGGGCGGGCGCGTCGGGGGCTTGGATCTGCGGAGACGTCCGACATGGCCGTCAGACTAGCCCGCGCAGCACGACCTCTCGAGGGCTCGCCATCGGCGCCGCCTCGCGCCAAGCTTGAGCCCATGACGATCTCCGAGGCCGACCTCATCCACCTGCGCCGCGCGGTCGAGCTCGCGCGGGAGGCGCTCGAAGGGGGTGACGGCCCGTTCGGATCGGTGCTCGTCGATCGTGCCGGCGTCGAGCGGTTCGCAGATCGGAATCGGGAGGAGAGCACGGGCGACCCCACGAGGCATCCGGAGTTCGAGATCGCCCGGTGGTCGGCCGAGCACCTGACCGTCGACGAGCGGGCGGCAGCCACCGTGTACACGTCGGGGGAGCACTGCCCGATGTGCTCGGCGGCGCACGCCTGGGCCGGCCTGGGCCGGATCGTCTACGTCGCCTCGGCGGAGCAGATCGCGGGCTGGCGCAGGGAACTCGGCGCCGGGCCGTCTCCCGTGGGCGTGCTGCCGATCACGGTCGTCGCGCCCGGCCTCCCGGTGGAAGGGCCGGTCGACGAACTCGTTCCCGAGGTGCGCGCGCTCATCGAACGGGCGGTGGGCGCGAACTAGCCTGCGGCCGAGTCCCGCGGCGGGTTGTACATGAACTCGAGGCGGATGCCGTTGTCGTCCTCGATGAAGGACGCGTAGTAGCGGTCGTTGAACCGTGGGTAGAGCTTCGGTTCGCGCACCGCCGTCCAGCCCGCGTCGACGGCGATCGCGTGCAGGCGATCGACTTCGGTGCGTGAGTCGACAGCGAAGGCGAGGTGCTGCCAGCCGACCCGCCCGGTGCGGTGCGGCCCGCTGCCCGCCTCGCGCGCCGGGAAGAGGATCAGCTCCTCCTCGCCCTTGTACCAGGACACTCCGTTGTCGGCATCCTGACGGGTGCACCCGAGCGCCTGCATCACCGGATCGAACTGCGCGATCGAGCGGGGCAGGTCATCGACGCTGATGCCGAGATGGTCGAAGAGAGACACCCGGACATCATATGAGCCCGGCTATTCGACGAGCTTGCCGGCCACCGAGACCTCGCGCATGAGCGCCGCGATCTCCGCGGGGATGGGCGGGATCCCCTCGCGGGTCACGCCGGTCGACGGCGACCAGACCAGGTTGACCTGCAGCGAGGCATCCGTCTCGGGGAAGTCGCTGCGGTTGTGGCAGCCGCGGGTCTCACGGCGTTCGAGCGCCGCCTCGAGGGTCGCACGGGCCGCCAGCGCCGCCGACCTGAGGTCGAAGGCGTGCGCCAGGTCCTGGTAGCCGGCGATGTCGGGGTGGACCCCGATGTCAGCCATGCGCGCCTCGATCGCGTCGAGCTCGGCGAGCCCCGCGAGGAGGCCGGCCTCGTCGCGCACCACCCCGGCGTGCTCGGTCATGGTGTCGCGGATGGCGCGCTGCAGGGCACGCACGTTCTCGGCGCCGTCGGATGCCAGCAGCGCCGCGATCTCGTCGCGTGCGGTCTGCACGGCCGCAGCCGAGCGCTTCTGGGCGTCGAGCGAGGCCGAGTACGCCGCCGCGGCCTGCCCCACGATGCGCCCGAAGACGAGCAGCTCGATGAGCGAGTTGCCGCCGAGGCGGTTGGCGCCGTGCAGGCCGGAGGACGCCTCGCCGATGGCGTAGAGCCCGGGGACGTCGGTGCCGTGGTCCTCGGGTCGCACCCACACGCCGCCCATCGAGTAGTGCGCGGTGGGCGCGATCTCGATCGGGGACTTCGTGATGTCGAGCATCTGCAGCTCGAGCATCGTCTGGTACACGCGGGGGAGGCGCTGCATGATCGTCTCGCGGGGCAGGTGCGAGACATCCAGCCAGACCCCGCCATTGGGAGTGCCGCGGCCCTCCTTGATCTCGGTGTACGCCGCGAGCGCCACGCGGTCGCGCGTCGAGAGCTCCATGCGCTCGGGGTCGTACTTCGCCATGAAGCGCTCGCCGAGGCCGTTGGTGAGGATGCCGCCCTCGCCGCGCGCGGCCTCGCTGATGAGCGTGCCGGCCGCGCTCTCGGGCTCGATGATGCCCGACGGATGGAACTGCACGAGCTCGGGGTCGCGTACGCGCCCGCCCGCCTCGACAGCGAGGCGCCACGAGTCTCCGGTGTTCTCGTCGCGCCGCGACGACGTGCGCCGCCAGATGCGGTTGTGCCCGCCGGCCGCGAGGATCACCGCGTCGGCGTGGATGAGGTAGCGGGTGCCGTCCTCCAGGTCGAAGCCGTAGGCGCCGAAGACCGCGCCGTCGTCGTTGACGAGGATGCGGGTGACGTAGAGGGTGTCGAGGATCGGCACGCCCAGCTGCGCGGCCCTGTTGATGAGCGTGCGCTGGATCTCGAGCCCGGTGTAGTCGCCCGCGAAGGCGGTTCGGCGGTAGGTGTGGGCGCCGAAGAAGCGCTGGGAGATGCGGCCGTCGTCCTCGCGGGCGAAGGGCATGCCGTACCGCTCGAGGTCCTCGATGCCGCGGGCCGCGCCCGACGTGACGATCTCGACCGTGTGCGGATTGGCGAGCACGTAGCTCTCCTTCAGGGTGTCGGCGGCGTGCTGCTGCCAGCTGTCGTCGGCGTCCATCGTGGCCAGGGCGGCGTTGATGCCGCCGGCGGCGAGCGACGTGTGGGCGTCGGACTTGGGGCGCTTCCCGAGGGCGAGTACGTCGACGCCCGCCTCGGCGAGTTCGATGGCGGCGCGCAAGCCCGATCCGCCGGTGCCGATGACGAGGACGGTCGTGGAGATCTGGCGCTCTGGCGCGGTGCCCGAAGGGATCGTGGTGCTCATGTGACCCACGCTAGGCAGGCCTGGATCATTACTCCAATGCATCTTGCGTGTCACAACAATGCACGTAGGCTATCGACATGAACCTGGAGCAACTGCGGGGCTTCGTCGAGGTGGCCCGCTTCGGCAACTTCACGCGGGCCGCCGAGGAGCTCTACCTCGCGCAGCCCTCGCTGAGCCGCCAGATCGCCGCGCTCGAGCAGGACCTCGGCGCCGAGCTGTTCCACCGCGCGCGCGGTGGCAGCACGCTGACCGTCGCGGGCGAGTCCCTGCTGCCGCTCGCCCGCCGTATGCTCGCCGATGCCGAATCGGTGCGAAGGGAGCTCGCCGAGCTCGCCGGCCTCGAGCGCGGCCGGGTGCGGCTCGGCGCGACCCCCACGCTGTGCATCAGCCTCGTCGCGGAGGTGCTCAGCGCGTTCCACGCGGAGCATCCGGCCATCGAACTGCACCTCTCGGAGCAGGGATCGCTCAGGCTGCTCGACGAACTCGGCAGTGGGGAGCTCGACCTCGCCCTGATCACGACGACGGATGCCTCGTCGGCCCAGCGGTTCACCGTGACCCCATTGCTCGTCGAAGAGCTCGTGGTGGTCTCGTCGGCCGCCGCGCCGCCGCTCACCACCCGCGACACCGTCACGCTCGAGGAGGTCGCGCGGCTGCCGCAGATCACGTTCGGCTCGAGCTACGACCTCCGCAGCGCCACGGATGCCGCATTCCGCGCGTCGGGGCTCACGCCCGAGGTCGTGCTCGAGGGGGCCGAGATGGACGCGGTGCTGCGCTTCGTCGAGCGCGGGCTCGGGGTCGCGATCGTGCCCGCGATGGTGCTCATCGATCGCCCGGGACTGCGGTCGGTGCGGCTCGAGGGGACGACGCTCGACCGCACGATCAGCGTCGCGCGACCGGCAGACGTGGCGCCGACCGCGGCCGTCGAGGTCATGCGGCGAACGATCACCACGAGTGCCACGGCATTCGCGGCGAGAGCGGGTGACACGATGCGGCTCGCGGCGACGAGCCTCTGATGCTCGAGTCGCCTCGCTCAGTCGCTCTGCGAGCCTGAGCCGGATGCCGCGGCCCGCGCGGCCGCTGCGGCGCGCTCCACCCACTTGGGTGTCTCGCCGTAGCGCTGGAACGACACCAGCCGGCCCGCCGCGCTCTCCTCGATGAGCTGCGCCAGGCGCCGCTCGCGGGTCGCCTCCTGCTTGGCCGAGAGCACCCAGTGCGTCACCTGTCGGCGGTAGGTGGTGGTGGCGGCCTGCCAGAACGCGGATGCCGCGGCATCCGCCGCCAATCGCGCCGCCGACTCGGGCGGCAGTTCTTGGAGGGGGTTCTCGTGCGAGTAGACGCTCGACCGGTCTTCGCGGCGCCGTTCGAACGCGGCGAGGCCGGCGGGATGCATGCGCCCGTCGGAGGTGAGTTGCTCCACGAGCGCGATGTTCACGCTCGACCAGATGCTCGCGGCCTTGCGCGGGGTCCAGCGCTGTCGGCGCGCGTCGTCGTCGATGCGCTGCGAGACGGAGTCGATCCAGCCGAAGCAGAGCGCCTCGGGCACCGCCTGCTCCCAGGTCAGCCCGCGATCGGGCACGTGCCGCTTGTACAGCCCCATCCAGAGCTCGGTCTCGGTGTCGTGGTTGGCCTCGAGCCAGGCGCGGAACTCCTCGGGGCCCGAGAAGAAGACAGCCGGCCGCTCGGGCGTGCCGCCGGGGGTGCCGATCGTCGTGGCCATGAGCCGAGTCTGCCAGCAGCCGCTGACGTCCGTGCACCACTGAACGCACCACGGAAATCGGGCGGGCGGGGCCGCGGGCGAGCGCGTACTCTGGAGAGACGGGTCGGCGACGCATGCTCACCACGAGCCGACGGCCGCCCCGCGGGCACCCCATGAACCGACGCCCGAACGGAGCACCACACCGATGTCTTGGGATGACGATTCCTTCGCCGACGAGTTCGGCGAGCGTCGTCCGGGGCGGGCGCGCATCACGGGGTGGCGTCTCGTGCGCCGCGTCGCGGCATACGTCGGCGTCGTGGTCGGCGTCGTGGCGCTGGCGGTCGGCGCGGTCTTCGCGGTGAACGCCGCGGGTGTTGCGG
>NZ_WJSP02000040.1 GCF_009720255.1 Agromyces humi
GGCGGCATGGACGACCGCCGCGCCGCGCCGGGCCTCAGCCGAGCGAGATCGCGGTCCACGACACCGGCGGCAGGGTCACGGTGAGCTCGCCGCCGTCGATGCGCACGGAGTCGTTCGCCCGCGGCGCGACGCGCTCGGGATCCTGGAGCGTGTTCTTGGCGTACACGTCCTCGTCGGACAGGGTGTGCGCCTCGAGCACCGACAGGTCGCCGAGCGTCGCGATGTCGACCGTGAGCGTGAGCGCCTCGTCCTGGCTGCGGTTCACGAGGAACACCGCGGTGCGACCGGTCTCGCGGTCGTGCGTGGCCACCGCGTCGACCAGCGGCACCTCGCCGTACTCCTTCGTCTCGTAGGTCGGCGCGTCGAGCTTCAGCGCGAGCGCCTCGCCCTGCGCGAGCCGCGAGGTGATCGAGAACGGGAAGAACGTCGTCTGCCGCCACGCCGGGCCGCCGGGCTCCGTCATGATCGGCGCGATGACGTTCACGAGCTGCGCGAGCGAGGCGCTCGTGACCCGGTCGGCGTGCTTGATGAGCGAGATCATGAGGTTGCCGAAGACCACGGCGTCGGCCACGGAGTAGACGTCCTCGAGGAGGCGCGGCGCGACCGGCCAGTTGTCGAGCCCCTCGATCTTGTCGACGTTCTGGAACCGGGAGAGGTACCAGACGTTCCACTCGTCGAACGAGATGTTCACGGTCTTGTCGCTGCCGCGCACGGCCTTCACGTGATCGGCGGTCGCGACGACCGTCTCGATGAAGCCGTCCATGTCGACCGCCGAGGCGAGGAAGCTGCCGAGGTCGCCGTCCTTCTCCTCGTAGTACGCGTGGCACGAGATGTAGTCGACGTCGTCGTACGTGTGCGAGAGCACGACTCGCTCCCACTCGCCGAACGTGGGCATGTGCGCGCTCGACGAGCCGCAGACCACGAGTTCGACCGACGGGTCGAGCTGGCGCATCGCCTTCGCGGTGCGAGACGCGAGCTTGCCGTAGTCGTCCGCGGAGCGGTGGCCGAGCTGCCACGGGCCGTCCATCTCGTTGCCGAGGCACCACATCTTCACGCCGAACGCGTCGGTGCGGCCGTTGTCGATGCGGCGCTGCGAGAGGGCGGTGCCGCCCGAGATGTTCGAGTACTCGAGCAGGTCGAGGGCCTCGAGGGTGCCGCGGGTGCCGAGGTTCACGGCGAGCATCAGCTCGCTGCCGACCTGGTCGAGCCAGCCGGCGAACTCGTGCAGGCCCACCTCGTTGGTTTCGGTGGAGTGCCAGGCGAGGTCGAGCCGGCGCGGCCGCTCCTCGCGGGGTCCGACGCTGTCCTCCCAACGGAAGCCCGAGACGAAGTTGCCGCCCGGGTAGCGGATCGTCGAGACGCCGAGCTCCTTCACGAGCTCGACGACGTCGGCGCGGAAGCCGTCGGCGTCGGCCGTGGGGTGGCTGGGCTCGTGGATGCCGTCGTAGACGTGCCGGCCGAGGTGTTCGACGAAGCCGCCGAAGACGCGCCGGTTGACGGGCCCGATGGTGAAATGCGGGTCGATGGTCAGGCGTGCGGTGGGCATGGACTGCTTTCTGTCTGGGTGCGGTGGAACGGGTGCGGTGGTCTTCGCGGAGGCGCCGGCTCGCGGCATCCGCCGGTCCGGGCTCGGCCTACTTGATGCTGCCGATGGCGAGGCCGCCCTGCCAGTAGCGCTGGAGGAACAGGAACGAGAGGATCAGCGGCAGGATCGACACGAACGAGCCCGTGGTGATGAGGTTCCAGACCTGTTCGCCGCCGGCGCCGGCGTTCGAGAGCGCCGTCCACCGGTTGAGGCCGACGGTGACCGGGAGCAGGTCGGGGTCGGTGAGCACGGCGAGGGGAAGGAAGAAGTTGTTCCAGGTGCCGACCACCGAGAGCAGCAGCACCGTGACGATGGCCGGCCGCAGCAGCGGCAGCGCGACCTGGAAGAACGTGCGCAGCTCGCCGGCCCCGTCGATGCGAGCGGCCTCGAGCATCTCGTCGGGCACGGCGTCCTGCGTGTAGACGCGCATCAGGTACACGCCGAAGGGGCTCAGCAGGCTCGGCAGGATGACGGCCCACGGCGTGTTGATGATGCCGTACTGGCTCAGCAGCATGAACGTCGGGATCACGAGCGCCGTGAGCGGCACCATCACCGACCCGAGGATGATCGTGAACACCGCGCCGCGACCGCGGAACCGGTACTTGGCGAAGCCGTAGCCGGCGAGGATCGCCAGGACGGTCGCGCCGATGCCGCCGGCGAACGCGTAGACGAACGAGTTCGCGAGCCACCGCCAGTAGATGCCGCCCTGGTGGGTGAACAGGCCCGCGATGTTCTCGAAGAGGGCGAAGTGGTCGTCGAACCAGAACGGGCTCGAGCCGAACAGGCCCGACGTGTTCTTCGTCGCGGCCACGACGAGCCACCAGATCGGGAAGACGAAGTAGATCGCCAGGATGATGAGGAACGCCTGCGAGCCGATGCGGCGCCCGCCGTTGCGGCGACGTCGATCGGACGCGCCGCGATCGTTCCGCGAGGGCACGCCGGTGACCGTCGTGAGGGGTTCGTCGCGCACGTCGGCGCGGGGGGCGAAGACGCTCATCACTTGAGTCCGCTCTGCTTGCGCGTGAGGAAGAGGAAGACGAAGGACCCCGCGAACACGAGCATGCCGAGGGAGAACGCGATGGCCGACGCGTAGTTGAACTGGCTGTAGGAGAACGCCAGCGAGTACGCGTACATGTTCGGGGTGTAGGCCGCGTCGATGGCGCCCTGCGCGATGTTGCGGAGCACCACCGGCTCGGTGAAGAACTGCAGCGTGCCGATGAGCGCGAACGTGATGACCATCACCACGGAGGACGAGATCATCGGCACCTTGATGCGCGTCGCCGTCTGCCAGCCGTTCGCGCCGTCGATGCGCGCCGCCTCGTAGATCGCCGGGTCGATCGACCGCAGGGCCGCGTAGATGACCACCATGTAGTAGCCCGACCACTGCCACGTGACGATGTTGACGAGGCTCGCGAACACGGTGTCGGAGGCGAGGAAGTCGGGTGTCGGCTGGCCGATGAGATCGAAGAGCGTCGCTCCCGGGCCGAACCGCGGGCTGTAGAGGAAGCTCCACATGAGGGCGCCGATGACGACCGGGATCGCGTACGGCGCGAAGATCAGCAGCCGGGAGAGGCTCGCGAGGCGGGTCACGAGGGTGTCGAGCACGAGCGCCGCGGCCATCGCGACGATCAGCTGCGCCGGGATCATCACGACCGCGAATGCCGCCACGCGCAGGAGGCCCTCGAGGAAGAGGGGGTCGCTGAACGCCTTCAGGTAGTTGTCGATGCCGGTGAACTTCGTGCCCGTGGCGAGCGTCGAGGTGAACAGGCTCATGCCGAAGGCGTAGAACAGCGGGAAGATCAGGAAGAGCGCGAACACCAGGAGGAACGGGGAGACGAACAGCCAACCCCAGCGCTGGCGACGCTGCTCGAGCTTCGATCCCCCTCGGGGCGCGCGCCGCCTCGCGGGCCTCGCGGGCACCACGGCCGCGGCGGGTGCGGCCAGGGTCGAGTGCGTGGTCATGGTCTCGCTTCCTTCATCGGTGCGTGCGATGGGTGCCGCGTCCCGGCGAGCGCCGGGACGCGGCATCCGGTCACTGGAGGGTGAAGCCCTGCTCGGTGGCGTACTGCTCGAGCGAGGCCTGCAGGTCGTCGAGCGCCTGGTCGGAGCCCTTCTCGCCCTGCACCATCGCGTACAGCTCCTCGGTCAGCTGGTCGTAGGCGTAGTTCTGGAACGGGCTGAACGTGAAGCCCGTGTAGCCCGCCGCCGCCGGGAGGAACACGTCCTTGTTGATCTGCTGGCCGCCGAAGAACGGGTACTCGAGGTCGCGGAAGTAGTCGGACTCGAGGATCGGCTTCCACAGCGGGAACAGGGCGGCCTTCTCGATGCCGATCTTCCACGCCTCCTCGGTGCCGAAGACCTCCTTGGCGACGACCGCGGCCGCCTCCTTGTCCTCGGCCTGGCTCGTCACGGCGAACGTCGAGCCGCCCCAGTTGATCTGCACGGGGTTGGCGGGATCCCACTGGGGAACCGGCGCGGCCTTCCACTCGGCGTCGGCATCGGCGTCGGAGAGGCCCCCGAGGTAGCCGGGGCCCCACGCCGCGGCGACGTAGATCGCGTAGCTGCCGTCGACGAGCTTCGTGTTGTAGTCGGCGGTGAAGGCGTCGTCGGTCGCGACGAGGCCGTCCTTCACGAGCTGGTCCCAGTAGGCGAGCACGCTCTTGGAGCCGTCGTCGTTCACGTCGATGCCGATGGAGGTCGGGTCGGCGTTGTCGTACACGAAGGGCACCGAGCCGGCTTGCGCGAACAGTGCCTGGTTGTACGCGCGACCGTTGGTCGGGAAGTCGGCGAGGACGCCGGGCGCGCCCGCGTCCTTCAGGGCCTGCGCGGCCGCCGCGAACTCGTCCCACGTCGTCGGAACGGCGATGCCGTACTGGTCGAGGATGTCCTTGCGGTAGAGCATGCCCATGGGACCGCCGTCGACCGGGATCGCGTAGACGGCGTCGCCGCTCGAGACGTCCTTCCAGGCGCCCTCGGTGTAGTCGCCCGCGACATCGTCGGCGCCGTACTCGGCGAGGTCGACGAGCGCGTCGCGGATGGAGAAGCTCGAGAGCACCTCGGACTCGAGCATGATGACGTCGGGCGCGCCCGACCCCGACTCGACGGCGGTCGAGAACTTCGTGTACTCGTCGTTGCCTTGGCCGGCGTTCGTCCAGCAGATCTGCACGTCGTCGTGGTTCTCGTTGAAGAGGTCGACGACCTCTTCGAATGCGGGGTACCACGCCCAGACGCTCACCTGGGTGGCGTCGGGCTTGGTGATCTCGTTGGTGCAGGATGCTTCGGCCTCGCCGGCCGAGCAGCCCGTGAGGGCCGCGGCGGCCACGGCGATGACGCCGCTCGCGGCCAGGATCTTCGACTTCATGGCTGTGTGTGTTCCTCTCGCGGTGCTGACACCGTTGTCTCTGGCGATGTGCTCGAACTCGCCGCGAGAGGGGCTCCGCGTCGAGTTCCGAGGGTTCTACAACGTTGTAAAGTAAACGTTGTAGAGACATGGTGCCGTGCGATCCGATCGATGTCAAGCCGCATGACGACCCGGTGTCGGATGGCGTTCGGGCGCGGAGCCCACACGCGTCGCGACGCGCTCGACGCAGGGTCGGCGACGGCCGCGATCACGTCCGCGCCGGGGTCTGCGATCACGCCGAACGCGGTCGCGTGGACTCGCGCTCGGCGATCCGGAAGTCGGCCAGGAGCAGCCGAGGGGGCCCCGCCGCGTCTGCCGCCTCGATGCGCTGGAGGAGCGTCCGCACCGCCGTGCGGGCGATCCACACCCGTCCGGGATCGACCGTCGTGAGGGACGGGATCGTGTAGCGCGCCTCGTCGAGGTCGTCGAACCCGACGACGGCCACATCCTCGGGCACGCGGCGCCCCGACTCCTGCAGCGCGCGCATCGCGCCCAGCGCGAGCGTGTCGTTGAGCCCGAAGACCGCGTCGAACTCCACGCCGCGGTCGAGCAGCTCGTGCAGGCACCTGGCGCCGTTCGATCGATGCCAGAGCGTCGTGTACCCGATGATCGATTCGTCGAACGGCACGCCCGCGGCATCCAACGCCTCGCGATAGCCGCGCAGCCGCAGGCCCGCGGAGCCGATGACCTCGCCCTCGTGCGCGCCGATGACGGCGATGCGACGCCGCCCCGACTCGAGCAGCAGCTCGGTGGCGGCCCTGGCCGCCTCGACGTTCTGCATGGTCACGTGGTCGGCCGGCCCGTCGAAGATCCGCTCGCCGAGCACCACGAGCGGGTACGGCACCTCGAGCCGCGCGACATCGTCCTGCCCCATGCCGAGCGGGCTGAAGATCAGCCCGTCGGTCATCTTCAGGCGCGGGCTGCGCAGCAGCTCGATCTCTCGGTCGCGGTCGCCGCCGGTCTGCTCGACGAGCACCACGACCCCGGCCTCCTCGGCCGCCTCGATGACGGATGCCGCGAGCTCGGCGAAGTAGCTCAGGCCCAGGTCGGGCACCGCGAGGGCGATCGCGCCCGTGCGCCCCGATCGCAGGCTGCGGGCGGTCAGGTTGGGCGTGTAGCCGAGCTCGGCGACGGCCGCCTCGACGCGCGCCCGGGTCGCCGGCCGGATGTGCGGGTAGTCGTTGATGACGTTCGACACCGTCTTGATGGAGACGCCGGCGAGCTTCGCGACATCGTGCAGCGTCGACGCCATGGACGGGCCTCCTCGATTCCTGAGCGCCCACTCTACAACGTTGTAGGCGCCCGTCGGAGTCGCGCCAGGGCGACGGTCGGGTCGGTCGGGTGCCGGGTCGGGTGCTGCTCAGGCGGCGGTGTCGCGGGGCCGCGCGGGTGGCGTCACGTGCGCCTGCGCCCGCTCGGCGTTCCGCTTGGACACACGGGCGATCCAGGCGAGCCGTTCGCGCTCGAGGGGCGTCGCGAAGACCGCCCAGAGCAGGAGGGCCGCGCCGGCCCCGACCAGGAGGCCGCCCAGTGTGTCCGAGAGCCAGTGCGCGCCCAGGTACGTGCGGCTCACGGCCATCAGCAGGGTGTACGCCGCGCCCGCGATCCACACCCACACGATGGGCACGATCACCCCGATCGCCACGGCGATCGTGGCGGCGTTCGCCACATGCCCCGACGGGAATGAGCCGAAGTCCGAGTGCACGAGGATGTCCTCGGGCCGCGCGCGGCCGAAGAGGTTCTTCAGCAGCTGCACCACAGCCGCGCTCGCGATCGACGCGACGATGAAGTACAGCGCGCCCCAAGGTCTCCGGCAGAGGAGCAGCACCACCGCAGTGAGGACCGGCACGACGAACACCCCGAAGACCCCGCCACCCAGGTCGTTCATGAAGAAGGCGAAGATGTCGCCGACGGGGCCGCGCGCCTCGAAGAGCTCCTCGGCCCACTCCTCGTCGAACTCGAAGGGCAGGCCGTCGAAGCGCGCCATGATCACGAGTCCGAGCAGGGCGGCCATGATCACCGCGACGATGCCCGCGATGAGGGGCACGCGCCGACCGAGCCGGCGCGCCCTGGCCTCCCGCTGCACGGGATGCAGGTCGTCGACGGCGGCCGACGTCTCGTCGTGGCCTGCGGCCTCGGCCTCGGTGTCGGGCGCTTCGGCGTCGGCAGCGTGGGGTTCGGCGTCGGGCGCCTGGGGGTCAGCAGCGTCGACACCGGGCGCTGACGTGTCGCGCGCCTCGGTCGGTCGGCGGGTCGGCTCCTCGTCACGGTCCGTCATCCGTCCACGCTAGCCAAGGTCGGCCCGATCGGATGCCGCGGCGCGCGCCCCTTGACAGCGGCGGGCGCGGTCCGATGCGGGCGGTCCGGGCGCCGCCTGCGGCATCCGCCCACGGCAGTCGCCCGAGGCATCCGCCCGCAGCAGCCGCACCCCGTCAGTCGCTGAGCGCCGGAACCGTCTTCGGTCGCACGAGCCCCCACAGCGCGGCGATGGCGACGACGGCCGCCAAGGCCATGATCAGCGCCATCGGGCCGGCGCTGCCGACGCCCATGAGGCCGATGAGCGGCGAGATGACTCCGGCGAGGCCGAAGTTCAGCGCGCCGAGGAGCGACGCGGCGGTGCCGGCCTCGGCGCCGTGGTGCGCGAGGGCGAGCACCTGCACCGCGGGGAACGAGAACCCGCACGCGAGGATGTAGAACCACAGCGGGATCGCGACGCCCCAGAAGCCGGCCTGGGCGCCGTCGAGCACGATGATCGCGACCGCCATGGCGAGGTGCACCACCGTCGCGACCGCGAGGATCCACTGCGGCTGCACCGGGCCGCGCATGAGCCGAGAGCTCGTCTGCACGCCGATGATGATGCCGATCGAGTTCACCGCGAACAGGAGTCCGTACTGCTGCGCGCTGAAGTGGTAGACCTCCTGGAACAGGAACGACGAGGTCGAGAGGTAGCCGAAGAGTCCGGTGAACGTCATGCCGCCCACGATCGCGGCACCGAGGTAGACGCGGTCGCGGAAGAGCGCCGCGTAGCGATCGCGCAGCGTCGAGTGCCCGGCGACGTGACGACGGGACTCGGGCAGGGTCTCGACGATCAGGAACGCGACCGCGAGGAGCACCACCGCGCCGTAGATCGCGAGCACGACGAACACCCCGCGCCAGTCCATGACGTTGAGCAGCTGCGAGCCGATGACGGGCGCCAGCACCGGCGCGAGGCCGTTGACGAGCGCGAGCCGCGAGAGCATGCGCACGAGCGGCTTGCCGCCGAACAGGTCGCGCACCATCGCCATGGCGACCACGCCGCCGGCCGCCGCGCCGAAGCCCTGCAGCAGGCGGAAGGCCATGAGCCAGCCGATGTCGGGCGCGAGCGCCGCCGCGACGGATGCCGCGATGTGCAGCGCCGTGGCGAGCATGAGGGGAAGGCGGCGACCGACCTTGTCGCTCCACGGGCCGACGATGAGCTGGCCGAGGCCGAAGCCGATCATGGTGCCCGTGAGGGTGAGCTGCACGGCCGCCGCCGAGACGCCGAGCTCCGACTGGAGCACCGGGAACGCCGGCAGGTAGAGGTCGATCGTGAACGGCCCGAGCGCGGTGAGCGCGCCGAGCACGAGCACGTAGACGAGACGCTGGCGCCGGGAGAGGAGGTCTCCGGGGTGCGCGGGCGCCGAGTAGTCGTCGGGCCGGATGATGGGGATGGAGGCGGTTGAGGACATGCTGATCCTGGGCGTGCTCGAGTGCGGCGGCGCACGCCCTCGGACGCCGGGAAACAGGAACGACGGCATCCGCGTGGGATGCCGTCGTGAGGCGATCTCGGCCGTCGCGCGGCCTCGAATCGATTCGACTGTGAACGATTCTAGCGGATGCCTCCCCCCGGCCCGCAATGGGGAATGCGCATCCCGGGTTTCGGTCAGCCTTCCTGGAGCGGGTCGGCGATCAGCCGTTCGAAGGCGAGCTCGGCGGCGCCGATCGCGAGCCGGTCCTCGCCGAGGGCGGCGACCCGGATGACGAGCTCCTCGCCCGCGGCCGGCATCGCCTGCGCGGCGACCGCCGCGGCGAGCGCGTCGGGGTCGCTCTCCGCCACGGTGGCGAGGAACCCGCCGAGCACCACGAGCGACGGATTCAGCACGTTGACGGCGTTGGCAAGGGCGGTCGAGAGGATGCGGCGCTGCCGCGCGAAGAACGCCGTACGCAGCTCCACGCCGAACCGGGCGACGAGCGGCGGCACTGCGCCGGCCACGAGCACGAGGGCGATCGCGAGCGGCAGCTGGGTGAGCCCGGCGCCGAGCGAGTCGAGGTGCATGACCTCCTGCAGGAACACCGAGAGGGCGAAGAAGAGCGCCACCATCGCCCCACCGAGGAGGAGCATCACGAGGTTGCCCGCGCTGACCGAGCGGTTCGCGAAGGTGGAGAGCGGCACGAGCGGCTCCGCCGCCCGTCGTTCGACGATCACGAAGGCGGCACCGAGCACGACCGCCGCGGCCAGGAGGCCCAGCACGACGGGGTTCGTGAAGCCGAGCTGCTCGGCGCTCGTGAGTCCCGCGACGAGGGCGACGAGCGCACCGGTCACGGTCGCCGCGCCGGCGAGGTCGAGTCGCGTGCCCGCGGCCGGCTGGTCGCGGCGGATGAGGAACGGGATGGCGACGAGCACGATGACGCCCACGGGCAGGTTCACGAAGAACACCGCCTGCCAGCCGAACGCGGCGGTCAGCACACCGCCGAGCAGCACTCCGGCTGCGCTGCCCGCGCCGGCGACCGCGCCCCAGATGCCGAGCGCCCGGGCCCGGTCGCGGGTCGACGTGAAGAGGCGGGTGACGAGGGCGAGGGACGCCGGTGCGAGCAGCGCGGCTGACGCGCCCTGCAGCGCACGGGCGGTGAGGAGCATCTCGCCCGACACGGCCAGGCCGGCGAGGGCGGATGCGGCGATGAACGATCCGGTGCCGATGAGGAAGACGCGGCGGTGCCCGAACCGGTCGGCCAGGCGCCCGCCGAACAGGAGCAGGCTGCCGAACGGCAGCACGTAGGCGGTGATCACCCAGGCCAGCGCGCCCGGGCCGAGGCCGAGGTCCGCCCCGAGGGTGGGGATGGCGATGTTCACGATGGAGGCGTCGAGCACCACGAGGAACTGGGCGAGGGCGAGCGCGGCGAGCGCCCACCAGCGGCGAGCGGGCGGCGTCGCAGGAGCGGCGGCAGGTGCAGCGGGAGGCGCCGGTGCGGCGGAGACGGGGGCGGAAGTCATGGGAGGGTCCTTTCCTGCGCGGCGGGTGCCGCACGATCATCGTGTGAGTGAATGGTCAGTCACTAAATAGGCGAAAGAATTGCCGACCGGAGACGGCCGGCGACGAGTCAGGACGCGAGGCTCGGCGATCTCACGAGGCGCCTCCTTCCGTGATCTCGGCGGGCGCGACGGCGCCGAACACAGGGTGACGGATGCCGAGGGCGAGCGTGCGAGCCCACGGCTCGGGCGCGTCGTCGAGGTCGAGTGTGACGACGAGGTGGCAGAGCTGGCCGAACGCGATGAAGCGTTGCACGGCGGCATCCGTGGCCCCCGATCGCGTGGAGGCGAACTCGGTGACCCTGGCGTACCCGCGACGCAGGGCTGCGCCGATCTCGGGCACCTCGGCGGCCGACTGCGCGTGCACCTGGAGCATGAGAAGGGACCGATCGGCGATGAGCTCGGCGTAGGCCAGGCCCATCGCGTCGAGCAGGCCTTCGGGGGTGTGGTCGGTCGTCGCCTCGACGCCGCGGCCGAGTGCGTCGACGACCTGGTCGAAGCAGGCGTCGAGCGCCCCCACGAACAGCTGCTCCTTGCTCGGGAAGAGCTTGAAGACGTATGCCGACGAGATGCCCGCCTCGCGTGCGACATCCGCGACGGTCGTGCCGCGGTAGCCCGTCCGGGCGAAGGCAGCGACCGCGGCGCTCGTCACGAGCGGGCGCCGTTCGTCGGCGGTGGAGAGCTTGGTTCGCATATGAGTGACTGTACACTCACTCTTCCCGCAGCGCAATCGGGTCGGGGATGACCATGTCCGCGCACGACGGAGCGCTTGGCCGCGCGCCTGCGGGAGCGGGCGCGGCGGGCAGCCCCGCCGGTCGAGCCGGCCCATCGCCCGCCGCGCCGCATCCCTCTCCCCCAAGAGGAGTCGCCTCCGAACCGCAAGGAAACGGAGTTGACCCTCCGAATGATAGTCGACGGAGGGGCGTACAGTGAACTCGTGAACCCGACGGCGTCGCCGCGTCGCGATGCGCGGCGCAACCACGAACGACTCCTCGCCGAAGCCCGAACGCTGTTCTCCGAGCGCGGCATCGACGCCCCGCTCGACGAACTCGCCTCTCGAGCCGGCGTCGGGGCGGGCACGGTCTACCGGCACTTCGCCAACCGCGATGCCCTCATCCGCGAGCTCTACGACACGGCGGTCGCCGAGCTGCACGACTTCGCGCCCGAGATCCTCGGCGCCGAGACGGGGTGGCGGTCGATCGAGCTCTGGCTCGAGCGGCTCGGCTCGTGGGTCGCCGAGTCGCCCTACCTGCCGGCCGTGATGCGGCGGGTCGCCGAACTCGACCCCGGCCACCAGCCGGGAGCAGAGTTCGCCGACGTGATCGACGGCATCGTCGAGCGGGCCAAGGAGGAGGGCGCGCTGCGTGCCGACGTCACCGCGGTCGACATCAGCGTGCTCGTGGACATGCTCGGGTCGGTCGGTCAGTACGGCGGAGCCTACCTGCCCTACTGGCGCAGGCAGCTGACCGTGGTGCTCGACGGCCTCCGCGCGCGGCCCGACCTCACGCCGCTGCCGGGCGACGGACAGGCGTTCGGCGAGTTCCACGACATGTCCCACGCCAAGGGCCCGCGCTCCGCCCCTCGCGACTAAGCCCCTGCCGGCGCCGACCGTCGACCTGCCCGTACCGACGGACGTACTGCATCCAATGGCGGATATACGATCCGCCACCCCGGGTCATCAGTTCGAACTGCGGCGTGCCCGATCGTATATCCGCCGTGGGGTGCGCTTCGGGCGCGCAGCCGGGTGCGGCTACGGGCGACCCTCGGCGAACGTCAGGCTCCGGATGCCGCGGCGGCGCGCACCTCGACGAGGTTCGCCCATGGGTCGTCGAACGCGAGCACGCGACCGTCGTCGCGCATCGGGACGTCGTAGTGCGACATCCGCTCGCCGAGCTCGCCGAGGTCGTCGGCGCCCGGCACGACGATCTCGACCTTCCCGAGCCCGAGTGCGAGTCCGCGCTTGCCGGCGCCCGCACTGTTCCACGTGTTCATGGCCATGTGGTGGTGGTAGCCGCCGGCCGAGACGAACAGCGCGCCGGGCCACGCGTCGGCGGTCGTCTCGAACCCCAGGCGGTTGACGTAGAACTCCCGCGCGCTCGGGATGTCGCCGACCGAGAGGTGCACGTGTCCCACGACGGCGTCGCCGACGCCCATGCCGGATGCCGCGGCATCCGCTGCCCCCTCGGTGAGATGGTCGCGGAGGTACGCGTTCGGGTCGAGGAAGACCGTGGCCATCTCGATCCGTCCGTGGGTCCAGCTCCAGGTGGAGCGATCACGGTCGAAGTAGAGCTCGACGCCGTTGCCCTCGGGGTCCGTGAAGTAGAACGCCTCGCTCACGAGGTGGTCGGCGCTGCCGGTGAAGGTGCCCGGGTACTTGGAGGCGACGGAGAAGATGGCGCTGGCGAGCGCCTCGCGGGTGTCGAAGAGGATCGCGGTGTGGAACAGGCCGGCGTCGCGTGGCGATGCATGACGCAGCTCGGGCGCATGCTGCAGGATCACGACGGGCGTGCTGCCACGGCCGAGCACGGCGACGGGGCCGTCGTGGCTCAGGAGTTCGAGGGTCACGCCGTCGCGGTAGTAGCGGATCATGGCGTCGAGGTCGCCGACGCGCAGCGTCACGGCGCCCATGCCGGTGTCGGCTGCGAGGAGTCCGGCGTTCGGCGCCGCGCCATTGGTTGTAGTCACAACTAATGATAACCCGGCGTTCGCGGAGGGTATTCCGGCCCGACACCACGCGAGCCTTGTCGCCCCGGGATCCCGCTCCTATGGTGGACGCATCGCCCTCCCGGGGCAGCCCGTGGGGAGCGCTCAACGAGGGGACGACTCATGGGAATGGACAACCTGGCGCTGTACGTGGCGACCTACGACACCGCCGACGCGGCCACCGAGGACTACAAGGCGCTGAAGGCGGCCGAGTCCGACTCTGATCTCGAGGTCGTGTCGTCGGTCGTGATGCACCACGACGACGAGGGACGGGTCACCGTCGACGAGCACGGCACGGGGCAGGTCGGCAAGGGCGCGTGGATCGGCGGCGCCGCGGGCCTCGTGCTCGGGCTCTTCGCCCCGCCGCTGCTGGCGTCCACCGCGATCGGTGCGGGCGTCGGCGCGATCGCCGGGAAGATCGCGAAGAAGCGCGACGAGAAGAAGGTGGGCCTCGAGCTCGAGGAGTACCTGCCGAAGGGCTCCTCCGCCATCATCGCCGTGATCGACGACCGCTACCTCGACCGCATCGACGCGGCGCTCGGCAAGGCCGTCAAGAAGGTGGACAAGGCCATCGACCGCGACGACTACGAGGAGCTCCAGAAGGCGATCAACGAGGGCGGCGACAAGATCGCCAAAGCCATCGCCTCCTAGCCCGGGCGGATGTCGCGCCGGCGGCCTCGGTCGCCGGCCCGACCCGCTCGCACTCGACGAGCCACACGCCGTCCACCCGACGCAGGCCGACCACCGTCTCGAAGCGCACCGCTCGCCGCCGCGAAGGCGGGCCCACGACGAGCGCATCGAGGCTGCGGCAGAACGCGAAGTCGCCGGCCACGCTCACGGTGAGGTCGAGCACGCGATGGTCGATGGGATCGGGGAAGCGGCGGAACCAGGCCCGGATCCACGCGACCCGCCGGGCCTCGCCGGCGAACGGGCTCAGGGGCGGTGCGACGCCGAAGGTCACTGCGTCGGGCGCATAGCGCGACGCGAGGTACTCCGCGTCGCGTGATCGGATCGCCGCCGCGCGCTTGCTCACCAGCCAGGCGACCTCGGCGGAGTCGACGGCCGATTCGGTGAGCTGCGGCGTCGTTCGCATCGGGCCTCCCCTGGCGCCCGGGTGGCGCCGTCACAGGGACGACGAACGGGTGCCGCCGAGAACGACACCCTGCGCGAAACGCCCCGGCCCTGGCTCCTCAGCCTCGGGCGGTGAGGCGCTCGAGCAGCTCGCGGTAGCGGCCGGCCGTCTGCTCCACGATCTCCTGCGGGAGCGTCGGCGGCGCCTCGAACGCGCCCTGGTCCCAGTTGACCGCCAGCCAGTCGCGCACGATCTGCTTGTCGAAGCTCGCCATGCGCTGCTCGGGCGTGGCCCCCGACTCGTACGCCGCGGCATCCCAGTACCGGCTCGAATCGCTCGTGAGCACCTCGTCGGCCAGGGTCACGATGCCGGTGTCGCGGTCGGCGCCGAACTCGAACTTGGTGTCGGCCAGGATCAGTCCGCGCGCCTCAGCGACGGCCGATGCGCGCTCGAAGATCTCGATCGACAGCTCGCGCAGCTGCGCAGCGACGGTATCGCCGACGATCTCGGCCGTGCGCTCGTACGAGATGTTCTCGTCATGCGAGCCCATCGGCGCCTTCCATGCGGGCGTGAACAGCGGCTCGGGCAGGCGATCGCCGTTCGAGAGCCCCTCGGGCAGCGGGATGCCGCCGATGGCGCCCGTCGCCTGGTACTCCTTCCATCCGCCGCCGGTGATGAAGCCCCGCACGACGCACTCGATGGGGAACATGTCGAGCGTGCGGCAGAGGGTCGCCCGGTCGGCGACCTCGTGGGGGATCGCCGGCACCTGCAGGCGGTCGTCCTCGGCGTAGGCGAGATGGTTGGGCACGTCGGGCAGCTGGTCGAACCACCACCGGGTGAGCGAGGTGAGCATGGCGCCCTTGCCGGGGATGGCCGGCTCCAGCACGCGGTCGTAGGCGCTCACGCGGTCGCTCGCCACGACGAGCACCACCCGGGAACTGCGCAGCGGGTCGCCGGTCCAGGAGTCGTCGTCGTCCATCGCTGCCGTCGGGACGTAGAGGTCGCGCACCTTGCCCGAGTAGACGTGCGTCCAGCCCGGCAGTTCCACCGCGTCGTCCATGGTGTTCGGCTCCTTCACTGTGCGGCGCGCGCGGGGCGGGCCGTCGTCACTCCGCGACGCGCGCGGCGATGTCCGTGCGGTACTGGGCGCCGTCGAGGCGCAGGTGGCCGAGCGCCTCGTAGGCGCGGCGCCGGGCCTCGCCGAAGTCCGCGCCGACGGCGACCACGTTGAGCACCCGGCCGCCGGTGGCGACGAGTGGTGCCGATCCGGTCTCGTCGGCGGCACCGATCGCGGTGGCGGCGTGCGCCACGTGCACGCCCGGCACGGATGCCGCGGCGTCGAGTCCCTCGATCACGCGGCCGGTCTCGGGCGCCTCGGGATACCCCTCGCTCGCGAGCACGACCGTGACCGCGGCATCCGGACGGAACTCGGGACGGGGCAGCTCGCCGAGCCCGCCGGTCGCGGCCGCGAACAGCAGGCCCGACAGCGGCGTCGCGAGGCGGGGCAGCACGACCTGCGTCTCAGGGTCGCCGAAGCGGGCGTTGAACTCGATGACGCGGATGCCCCGGGGCGTGAGGATGAGGCCCGCGTAGAGCAGCCCGATGAACGGGGTCTGCTCGGCGGCGAGCTGCTTCACGGTGGGCAGCGCGATGGTCGCGATGACCTCGTCGACGAAGGCCTGCTCGCTGCCGAAGTCGTTCGCGAGCCACGGCAGCGGCGAGTACGCGCCCATGCCGCCGGTGTTCGGCCCCTGGTCGCCGTCGCGCAGGCGCTTGTAGTCCTGCGCCGGCGAGAGCGGCAGCACGTTGGTGCCGTCGGCGAGGAAGAACAGCGAGACCTCCTGGCCGTCGAGGAACTCCTCGACGAGCACCGGGCCCTGCTGCAGGTAGTGGGTGGCGTGCGCGAGTGCCGCGTCGCGGTCGGCGGTGACGAGGACGCCCTTGCCCGCGGCGAGGCCGTCGGCCTTCACCACGTAGGGCTCGCCGAACTCGTCGAGCGTCGCCTGCACGTCGGCGAGGGTGTCGGCGAGCCGCGCGCGGCCGGTGGGCACGCCCGCCGACTCCATGATGCGCTTCGCGAACGTCTTCGAGCCCTCGAGTGCCGCGGCGGCCTTGCCGGGACCGAACACGGCGATGCCGCGGGTGCGCAGCGCGTCGGCGACGCCCGCGACGAGCGGCGCCTCAGGCCCGATCACGACGAGCTCGATGTCGTTGTCGATGGCGTAGTCGGCGACGATCACGGGGTCGGTGGGGTCGAGCGCGATGGTGGTGACGCTGCCGCGTCCTGAGGAGGTGGCGGATGCCGCGATGCCGGCGTTGCCCGGAGCGGCGATGAGCTCGTGACCGGCCTCCTCGTCGAGGAGCGCGAGGATGATGGCGTGCTCGCGCGCGCCCGAGCCGAGGACGAGGATTCTCACCGGTTCAGGCTACCCGATGGGGCTCGCGTCACTCGGGCCCGGGGCGCCGCGTGACGCCGCCGACGGACGGGTCGCTGACGGCGCCATGCGGGAGGATGGGGACATGGCACGAGCACGGATCGACGACGACCTCGGACGGGCGGCACTCACCACGATGCTGGCGATCGCCGAGGCGAACGGCATCGACCAGGCCGACGGGCCCGCGCTCGCGGCATCCGTCGACCGCTCGACCCTGGCGCTCGTCGTGCGCTACACGCTGCAGCTGCTCGCCGAACAGGCGCCGGGCGGCACGGTCGAGGTGCGCGTGCCGCCCTACGCCGCGGTGCAGTGCGTCGAGGGCCCCAAGCACACCCGGGGCACGCCACCGAACGTGATCGAGACGGATGCCGGGACGTGGATCGCGCTCGCCAGGGGCACGCTCTCGTGGGCCGACGCCAGGGCGTCGGGGCGGGTGCACGCCTCGGGTCAGCGCGCCGACCTGACGGGCCATCTCCCGGTGCTCTCGGCGTAGCGGCGCCGAGCCCGATGCCGGCGCGCGGGCCGAGCGGGATCCGCCGAATGGGACAATGGACGGGTGAGCGACCCTCAGAACCTTCCGCAGCCGTACGAGCCAGAGCACGACCCCGAAAGCGGGGCCGCGCCCGAGTCCGACGCAGCACCCGCGCGGCGCGTGGAGCGCATGGAGATCGACGAGCCCATCGAGACCGAGGTCACCGATGACGTCGTGACCGTGCGGCGCGCCCCCCGGTACGGACGGTTCATCACGCTCGGCGCGCTCCTCGGCGCCGTCGTCGCGCTCATCCTCACCTTCGCCTTCTCGGGCCAGCCGGTCGAGGGCACGGTGAGTCCCGGCTTCGACAAGGGCCAGGTGTTCGGCTTCCTGCTGCTCGGCTGCGCTGCGATCGGCGCGACGCTCGGCGCAGTGGTCGCGCTCGTGATCGACCGCGCATCCGCCAGGAAGGCGAAGTCGGTCACGGCGCTGCACGAGTCGACGTACCGCGCCGACGACTAGCCCCGCAGGCTGAGCACCGCCTCGGCGAACTCGCGCGGCGCCTCCTGCGGCAGGTCGTGGCCGATGCCGGGGAGCTCGCGGAACGCGTAGGCGCCCGTGAACTGCTCGCGGTCGCTCTCGCCGCCCGACGACGTCGTCCGTCGTCGGTGCCTTATTTCCTCCCTCTCA